>JADFKI010000078.1 GCA_022565015.1 Chloroflexota bacterium | reverse complement strand
CGGAAGGACTGTCCGATGGGATCACCCTCGTGTCTATCTTCCCATTCCTTAGTATTCAACGTCGAGCCGGTTCAACTGGCATGGTTCCAAGGTGTTGCGGGCATCGAGGATAACCGGCAGCCTCTCAGCAGCTGGCGTCTGAGCCAATTCCACTTGTTGGAACTTGGGCCACTCGGTGATCTACAGAGTGGCATCCGTTCCTTTGGCTACTTCTATGGGGGAAAGGACGTTGGAGCCCCGGATCGTCGATAAAACGTCTCGGCCCACCCGAAATCGCCCTGGCTCCGGGTGCTTTCGTCGTACCTCAAAGAGCTTTCCGTGCCTTTCGTGCCTTCCACCAATCTATCAGCCAGACAGCGATTGGGACCTCCTTCTCCAATGTAACGTACGCGCGGTCGGCACTGCCCTCGGTGAACACGCGCGCCATTCGGAACCCGTGCAGAGCCCTGTAGAAAAAGAAGTAGGCCAACGGACGTCCGCGATTGAATAGATGGTCGGTACTTACGTGGAGACCGTATCCAACACAGACCGCGACCAGCCACCACGGAAAACCTAGCACGAAAGCCAGAACAGAAAGCCCTAACAGCCACTCCCACGCGTGCAGCACAAAGGACGCGGCCGGCGTGCGCCTCAGTGCAAATGTCCACCACAGGTCCGGGCCATGATCGATATCCACCAACACGCCGGCGCCCACGGTGACAGGCAGCGCCCACGGCTCCCCGGTGGCCGCCCACAAGGCGCCACCAGCCACAGCGGAAAGGGCAACATGCCGACTAGGTCGCAACGGCGGCGTCCCATTTATCCGTAATGTGTTCGCATTTGGGGGGCGAACCGTGGAGATTCCCGTAGTCTATCTTCGGCTCTGAACAGTTCTTTCTCAATCTTATCCTCGTCCCATCTCGCGTAAGGCGCTGCTTTCTCTAACGTTTTCTCCTCCTTTTCGGAGAGATGTCTTTGAACACTCTCGGCCACCGGCCGTTGAACGCGTTTCGTCTGCACCTCTCTTTTTGCAGTGATGTGGTTGACCAATCGCTGGACGTACTGGTTGCCATGGTCCGACTGGAGCTTACGAACGACCTGGGCTTTTACCCTTGCGTTAACGGGATGAGAGAGTTGTGGGTCACTGAGCAGGGCAGCGTGACGCTCGAATGTCGCCTGGCTGAATTCCGGCTCCTGTGCCCGGCTTACCTCTTCTGCGGGCGAGCGCTCACTAGTCGTCTTCCTTTTCGAAGGCTCCTCCTGTTGGGCCTGCTGACGACGCTTCGCTTTTGCTCTGGTAGTGCGGCTAGGCTGTGGCATTTGCTCCACCTGCGGCGTAAGGTTTATCAGTCCACTATTAACACATCGTTTGCCGTGAGGCGACTTTTGAGCGTCCGTTGGAACGTCTTATCTGCCACGGGGGAGGGAGAATAGGAGGAGCCACCTAAGCGGAAGCGGTATCCGGAGACGAATCCTTTACGGTAGCGGCTCCTTTGTCGAAGGTCCAGGAGCTTGCGAACCCTCGGGAACATTAGCCGCGACCTAATGTTTGTTGGATTCTGGATCGTCTCTCCCGACGGTATGGCAACGTTGGTACAGCTCCCAGGTGGAGCTTCTGGCGACCCTTTGGACGACATCGCCACTATATCAGCGCGGCGTGAAGCGATCATGTTTGCAGAAACGTTAGACGACCCGCCAAAAGAGATTGAAGTGCTTATCTTCCCGGTCGAAGCGTGCGGCGCTGTAGAGTCGGAAGGCGACGATGACGACTAGGGGAAACCGTTAAACTGAATCGAGGGGCTCGGTTGGCGTAAACCGGGCCCCTCTTACATCGTGTTGCTGCTCTTACTTTAATCGGGCCGCCGCCATGGCCCTGTCATAGGCCTCAGCCGCCTCTTTGTCCGTCTGCGGAGAGACGTGCGCGTAAATCTTCATCGTGAGGGACGGCGAGCTGTGCCCGAGCCTATTCTGGACCGCCTTGATGTGCACTCCGTTCTCGATTAAGGCCGTCGCGTGATGGTGTCTCAGATCGTGGAGTCGGAATTTCATACCCTCTCTTTTGCAGAGCCTTTGCCACGACTTCGATAGCGTCCCCGGGTCCAGGATGCCGCCCGTGGGCGACGTGAACACCAGTCCGTTATTCTCGTACACTCCCCCAAGTTGCAGCCGGTATTCAGCTTGTTCCGCCCTGTGGCCCTGTGGCCCTGTGGCCCTGTGGCCCTGTGGCCCTGTAGGAGTCTAACGGTCGCCTCCTCGATGTGGATCATCCGCCTGGAGGTCGCCGACAGGTCTGTCAGGCAATTGACCGATTTACCGAGAGCCGGAACGAGCATCCAGTTCCCTTTGAGTGGACCAAGTCAGTAGTCCATCCTGGAAGCCTCAAACAACGTTACGCTGATTTATGATGGTAGGTACTAGTATTTATTTCGACATCGAGCCAGGCATCATGGACGAATTTCCGCCAGGCGCGGCATGCACGTGTCTCCGACACATCAGTGACTCTCGCTCCCGACATGCTTGGCGTGCGCGGTGTTCAGCTCAGATGCAGCTGAATTGGGTGAGCTAATCGCAACGCACGGCTTCCAGCGATATATATTGCCCTTTTGCCGCCGCACATTGACACAGTCTCCCATATATCAGGTGGCTTCCACCTTTACCCCACACCCTACTATGCGCTTATTATTGGATAATCGGACGCATGGAGGCGGATAAGGTTACTTTCCAACTGATTGCCGCCGTGGGAATGCCGATTCGCAGCTCGTTATCTGAGTTGCACAAGCAGGTGGCCGATAGGCAGAGAGGTATCTTGTGATAGGTTACTGTCTGAAGTGTCGAACGAAGCAGGACATGATGGACAACGTCTCAGTGACCATCAAGGGCGGCAGGCGGGCCATCCAGGGGCGCTGTGCCGTGTGCGACACCAAGATAATGAGGTTTGGCGCCTCGGACGAGGGACGGTCGGCAGACTCACCCCTGAAGCCTTCTTATCGGCCGGTAACGGCGGTGTTGGGTCTCGCGTTCGGGGCCTTGGGGCTCCTGTTTACGAGAAGACTGGTACATAAGCGCTAAAATCTGTCCATGCCCTCGATTGCCGGCGAAGGCCGATACCCACGATAATCGCCGGCTGCATCTCACCTCTTCTGGTCGCGCAAGCCGTCCCTCGCTTCTGAGACTGCCCGCAGGGGTTGCCGGCGCCGCTAGATGCGGGTGCCGTGCTCTTCGATGTGCTCCGTTGGCTCGTTATTCTGGCCCCTGAGGAAACGAATCTCCGACCTTGCCTGGTCCAGCAGGTGCAGCGGGTCGGCGCCGTTGTCCGGGAAAAAGCACACCCCATAGGTGACCTTGAAATACCAGTTCGAATCTGCCTGAATGCGCCTTGCCCAGCCCTCGGCAAATTCACGGGCCGTCTCAGGCATGAGCAGCGAATACTCGACATTGTTTGTGCGGCCGATGATCGTGCCCAGGGGCGCGTAATGCACGAGGTCCAATGCGAGGATTCGGGCGAGCTCGGCCGTACGCTGCCTTCCGTCCAGCTCCATATGCCGCTCGAACTCGTCGATATCTATAACGGCGAGGCTGAATATGCGCTGGTGCACACTGGACCGGTTGATCTCTTTGGAAAGCAGACGGATGAACTGGGAGTAGGTCCATATCTCGTCTTCGATACCCTCGAAGTTGACCTCCAGGTCAATAGAATCGTCGCTTGGCGGGGTCGGTTCATACTTCCTGATGGCCAGCAGCTTGGTGACGGCGGTAAGCACCCTGTCGTTGTCAAAGGGTTTCACAATGAACTCGTAGGCGCCGACCCTTATGAGTTTTTCGGTGGTCTCTTCCGAGGGATTCCCCGTGATGACGATTACCGGATATCGGGGATCGATGTCCCTGGCCTCGTTGAGTACGTCGACGCCGGTCTTGCGAGGCATCACGATGTCGGTGATGATCAGGTCGAACCGCTCCGTATGAAGGAGCTCGATCGCCTCTTGGCCATCGACGGCGGTTACTACCTCATGGCCCCTCAACGTGAGGATCTCATTGAGTACGTCCAACAAGACCTGATCATCATCGACGACGAGAATCCGGCCAATCAGAGCGGAATCGCCCTCGCCCTCGCTATTGCTCTGTTCCGTTGTAACCATAGCGATCGCTCCTGTCGACCTGCATCGACGCGACATGGCTCGCCAGAAAACCAGACACTATCGTTTTGGGCTCGTCTGACGATTGGGAGCTCTCAAGGTCTAGCTCGATAATTCGCCGCCCTCTTCCTTGATCGAACGTATCCGCGAACGCGCCACGCTCATCAGGCTCTCAGCATCCTGGCCGTCCATCGGGAAGCACGCCGCACCGAACGTAGTCCTGAAATACCACTCCGAATTGGCCTGAACACGTTCGCCCAGGGCGACTGCGTCCTCTTTCGCCCTGTCGGGGAGAATGAGCCCAAATTCCGTGCGGCTGGTATGCCCAATGAACGCGCCGGGGGGCGTATTCAAGATCAGGGCCTCCGCGAGCGTCTTATTGAGTTCGCCGATTCCTTCTTCACCGTCCAACTCGATGTGTCGTTCGATATCATCGATCTCTACCATCAGGAGTGTGAACGTACTGTCGCTGGTACGCGAACGGCCGACCTCCTTCCTGAGGAGCCGAAAGAACTGCGGATAGGTCCAGACCTCATCCTCCAGGCCCTCCATCGCCCGATTCGCACCTGTGGCCGGCCCGGCCATCAACGTCGAGCCAAATTTCCGCATCGCCAGCAGCTTGGTAATGGTGATATGGACCCTGTCCATCTCAAAGGGCTTTGTGATGAACTCGGACGCTCCGATCCTGATGAGCTTCTCGGCGGTCTCGGGGGAGGGATAGCCGGTAATAATGACGACCGGATAGTCTGGGTCGACGCTCTTGGCTGCGTTCAGGACGTCTACGCCCGTCTTTCGGGGCATCGAAAGATCGGATATTATGACGTCGAACCGCTCCTCTTGCAGGCGTTCGATTCCGTCCTGTCCGTCCACCGCGGTAACGACTTCATGACCGAATATCGTCAGCATTTCGTCCAGCAACTTGCGCATGGGCTCTTCGTCGTCCACGACAAGAATGCGGCCGATGAGCTTCGAGTCGGTGCCGCGAGAGTCGTCGACCCGTTCCCTTGATACCATTAAGGATACTCCTCAGCGCCTCTCGCCCCGGACAGGCGCTTGACCGGTTAACCTCTGCGTGCGGGTATTTCGAAAGCCTGCTGCGCTGTCGATTCCTGGCGCGGTTACCAGAGTAGCTGTAGCGGCTTCTGGTGCTTATCGGACGAATTTATGTAATATAACGTAAACTTCCAGGGGCCTTCTGACACCACTTTTATACGAGATAATCGGTCCAATCCGAGCCGCCGATATCCGGATTCGTCGCGGGCGGAAGCCGTAAACAGAGAGCCTTCGCAAGAAGAACGAGAGCGGAGCCGGCCGTGACGTTTTGGTCGCACGTGTCGACGCCTGCCCTCGCGAACGATCGTAATCGGCCGTTACCGATGACGCGGGCGTATTCGAGCAGACGTGGCGCGGTCACTCAGGGGTGCGTCGACCGCCTATCCATGCATCGGATATTCGACGGCGGGCTCAGGAGGCTGCGTTTTCCCTCATCACGGAGTCCATGACGTCCAGGGCGTAGTCTATGTCTCCGGAAGTGATACCGTAATGCGTGACGAAGCGCCACCTTCTCATGGGTGAACCACCCTTGATTCCCCGCTCGTTGATTTTCCTGGCGAGCCCGGCGGGGTCTCCGTCGGTGATCTCGAAGAAGACGAGGTTTGTTGGCAGCTTATCGGGCTCGATGGAGATTCCGGGTATCTGTGCCAGGCCGTTCGCCAGCTTCCTGGCGTTGGCGTGGTCCTCCGCGAGCCTCTCCACCATGGAGTCCAGGGCGACGATTCCCGCCGCGGCGATTATACCGACCTGCCTCATGCTCCCTCCCACCACCTTCCTCCAGCGCCGCGCCTCCTGAATAAACTCGTTGCCGCCGCATATGATCGAGCCAATGGGACAGCTGAGGCCCTTGGACAGGCAAAAAGTCACGCTGTCGGCGTCGGCCGCGAGCTCCGAGACGGGCGTCTCCAGCGCAACGGACGCGTTGAATATGCGGGCGCCGTCGAGGTGTAGAGGAATCTCGTGGCGCCGGGCTACCTCCGCTACCGCCCTCGTATCCTCCACCGTCAGGACCGCGCCCCCGGCGGCGTTGTGCGTGTTCTCCAGCCCAATCATGGCCGTCCTGGTGTAGTGGACGTTGGCCGGCTTGATGGCGGCCTCAACCTCGTCAGGGTCGAGGAGCCCGCGGTCGTCGTTCCGTATGGTGTTATAGGCGACGCCGCCCAGGGCCGACGCCCCTCCCGCCTCGCTGCGAAATATGTGGGACCTATCGCCGATTATGATCTCGTCTCCACGCTGGGCATGCGACAGGATGGACACGAGGTTTCCCATGGTCCCGCTGGCCACGAATACCGCCGCCTCCTTGCCGAGGCGCTCGGCGGCCATGGCCTCCAGGCGATTAAGCGTCGGGTCGTCGCCGAACACATCGTCGCCGACTTCGGCTGCCGCCATAGCCTCACGCATCTCGGGCGTCGGATGGGTGACGGTGTCGCTTCGCAAGTCCACTTCTCGCATTAACGGTCCCTCCTAGTTTCGGCCCATTTCTGGAACGAGAATAATTCTAGCAACACCGCTTGTCAAAAGCTATACCGTCGCCTAAACTTGGTGAAGCCCATGCTAATCAGCTACAAGGACATCTCCTTCAAGAGCGGCCCGCTTACCCTCGAGGGGGTCATGCATCTTCCCAAGGGAGGCGGACCGTTTCCCGGCGTCGCCGTATGCCATCCACACCCTCGCTTCGGCGGAGACATGACTAACGGCCTCGTCGTTACGATGTGCCGTATGCTCTGCGATGCGGGAATCGGCGCGCTGAGGTTCAATTTCCGAGGCGTGGGTAGAAGCGAGGGCGAGTACGACCGAGGCATCGGAGAGATAGCCGACGCCAAGGAGGCGATCGGCTTTCTGTCGCTGCACGATGATATCGACGCCAGTAGGATCGGCGTCGCGGGTTACTCCTTCGGCGCGTCCGCAGCGCTGGAGGCCGCGGCAGGCAACGAGCGGGCCCAGGCCATCGCGTCTATAGCCTGCCCATTGCGGTCCTTCACGAACGCGGGCGTCCTCGAGATGCTTCAGCCCAAGCTCCTGGTGTTGGGCGATTCTGACCACGACTTTCCCAAGGACCAGTTCAGGTTCCTGGCACAGCGGTTTTCCGAACCCAAGCAGGTGGAGCTGATCGCGGGCGCCGACCACTTCTTCGGCGGCCAAGCTTCGCTTATCGGCGAGCTCGTGACGGCGTTCTTCACCGGGACCCTCTCTAGTTAGGGCAGAGATGCAAATGGTCATTTCAATCGGGATACTCAGGGGACACGACGATACGGCCGGCGGCCGTATCGAATCGACCACAAGCTAAATGAGACAGTCTGCGATCAGCTTCGATAGCAAGAGGGCCTCGCTGGACGGCGTACTCACGACGCCCCAGGAGCTTCCCCCACCCTACCCCACAGTCGTCGTGTGCCACGCGCACCCGACCTTGGGCGGCGACATGGACAGCCCACTGATCACGGCCATCTGTCGCGCAGCCGACGCGAAGGGCTTTGCAACCCTGCGATTCAACTTTCGAGGCGTCGGGAGCAGCGGGGGCGAGTTCACTAACGGCGACAGGGAGCATGAAGACGTGAAGGCTGCCCTCAACGTCATGAAGAGGTGGCCCGACATGGACGGCAAGAGGTTGGCGCTGGTGGCGTACTCCTTTAGCGCGGGCGTCGCACTGAGGGGCCTGAAGCAGACCAGGGCCGCCGGAAGCCTGGTGCTCATAGCGCCTCCCATCTCCTCACTTCAGGGTTCACGGGCAAAAAGGGATAAACGGCCGAAGCTGTATATCGTGGGCCAAAACGACAAGATTTCGCCCACGGCCGAATTGCAGCGCGTGCTGGACGAGATGGCGGACCCGGTGAACTTCGCGGAGATCCCGGATGCCGATCACGGCCTGATAGGCCACGAGGGCCAGGTAGCCGATAGGGTGGCCGACTTTCTAGCCGAATCCCTGAATTAATAGACCTGGAAAAAGGAGCGATGTAATTGCATCGCCTGACCAGCTGGGAGTCAAAGTAATGTCACAAGAGCAGAACTTTCGGACGGAGCGAGACTCCATGGGGGAGTTTCAGGTGCCGGCGGATGCCTACTATGGCGCCAACACGATGCGCGCCATCATCAACTTTCCCATCAGCGACCTTCGCTTTCCAAGGTCGTTTATAAGGGCGCTGGGCCAGATAAAGCAGGCTGCCGCCGCCGTTAACTCGGAGCTCGGTCTGCTGGACGCGGAGCCGGCATCCGCCATCGCCAGGGCCTCTCAAGAGGTAATCGACGGCGGCCTGGACGACCAGTTCGTAGTGGACATCTTTCAGACCGGTTCGGGAACGTCGACGAACATGAACGTAAATGAGGTCATCTCGAACAGGGCCATCGAGATTCTCGGCGGCGAGCTGGGCTCTCGCACGCCGGTGCATCCAAACGACCACGTGAACATCGGCCAGTCGTCCAACGACGTGATCCCCACGGCGATCCATATCTCGGCCCTCAAGGGCATCCACGACGACCTGATACCGGCCCTGGAGCAGCTCATGGCGGGCCTCAATGCCAAGGCCAAAGAGTTCATGCCGGTTGTGAAGACGGGACGCACCCACCTTCAGGACGCGACTCCGGTGAGGCTTGGGCAGGAGTTCGAGGGGCACGCCGGGCAGATCGAGCGCGGCATACGGAGACTCCGCCACGCGGAGTCGGAGCTGGCCGAGGTGGCCCTCGGCGGCACGGCGGTTGGGACCGGCGTCAACACCCACCCCGAGTTCGCGGGCCGCGTTTGCGAAAAGCTCTCGCAGATGCTCGGCGTGAACGTCTACGAGACGAAGAACCACTTCCAGGCGCAGAGCACCCTGGACAACGTCGTGGAGGCCAGCGGCGCCCTCAAGACCGTCGCCGTCAGCCTCATGAAGATATCGAACGACATTCGTTGGCTGGGCTCCGGTCCCAGGAGCGGAATCGGCGAGATAGAGCTGCCGGAGGTCCAGCCGGGAAGCTCGATTATGCCCGGAAAGGTCAACCCCGTGATTCCGGAGTCCGTCTGCCAGGTGGCGGCGCAGGTGATCGGCAACGACGCCACAATCACAATCGGTGGACAGTCGGGCAACTTCGAGATAAACGTGATGATGCCCGTGTGCGCGTACAACCTGCTACAGTCTGTCGATCTGCTGGCCTCCGCCGCCAAGAACCTGGAGGAGCAGTGTGTCCGTGGCCTGAAGGCGACGCAGAAGGGCCCCGAGATGGTGGAGAAGGGCCTGGCCATCGTGACGACTCTCGTGCCTCACATAGGCTACGACGCCTCGGCCGCAATCGCTCACGAGGCCCAGCTGACCGGAAAGACCGTGAAGGAAGTGGCCCTGGAGATGACGGACCTGTCCGAGGGCAAGCTGGACGAAATTCTGGACCCCGCTTCCATGACGTAGCCGGGGCTGTCGGGAGGCGTCTCGGCGGGCTGAAACGACGGCACGTTCCGTCGGTCGCGGCCGCCCCTCGGCGCTCGCAGAGGCTAGTTCGGAAGCATCAGCTTGTCGCCGCCCTGCGCCCTGGCGGCCTTGAGGCCGGCCTTAGCCATCCTAAAGAGGGCCTCGGCGTCATTGGCGTCTCGGGGCAGGCAGGCGACTCCTCCGCTAATGGTGAAGTTCTCGCCGACGACTTCGCGCACCTTCTTACCAAAGGCCTCGGCCTCGCTCCGTCCAAGCTCCGGCAAGAGGACCGCAATTTCGGACTCGCCGGACTTGCCGCAGACGTACCAGGGTCGGGATTCTTGCTGGATACTGCCCGCGAGGGATTTCAGGAGCTGGCGTCCAACGACCTGGCCGCCCTTTTCGGTGTAGCTTTCGTAGCTGTCGATATCGAATACCACCAGGCTGAGCTCGTGGCCCAGTGCAAGAGACCTGCTGACTTCTCTTTCGAGCATTTCGCCGAAGGCGGCTTCGCCGTAGGCGCCCGTAACGGCGTCTCCCGTGGGCGAATCTCCCGACGGCTCCAGGCCCGGAGTGACGCCGCGAATGCGCTTCATCTCCAGGACCTTGGCCACGGTAACCTTGATCAGATCGACGTTAAAGGGCTTGGTAATGTAGTCGGATGCCCCGAGATTCACCAGCTTGACGGCGGTCTCAACGGAGGGGTATCCGGTGATCATGACCACTGCATACTCGGGGTCCACCTTGAAGGCTTCCTGCAGTACCTCGATGCCGCTCATGCCCGGCATGACCATGTCGCTGATGATCAGGTCATACCGGTTCTGCTTGAGCAGCTCCACACCCTCGACCCCGTCCCTGGCAGTTGTTACCTGGTAGCCATCTTCAGTGAGAATCTCCGTCAAGAGGACACGGATAATCTCCTCGTCGTCAATGACGAGGAGGCTCACAACGTCGTTGGCCTTATGCCCGATTGAAGCCATACCTACGTTGTCGGCGTCGGTGACCATTCATTCCTCCTGGACCAGCCAAGGGCCCGTAGTAATGCCTTGCCGGACCTGGGACGGACACTCCGGCTTTGATCCGCGGGGTTACAACTCTATTATCAAGCGTGAGGAATGAGTGAAACACGGTAATTAGACCCAAATCGGGTTGGCAGATAGGCGCGGCGAATATGGGTGCAAGCTACTATAAAACGACCGTAGCTACATGTATTGTCTCGACGGTATAGTGCCCCCGCGGCAACGACCTCCAACCCCTCGCAAGAAAGACTTCTGGAGCCCAGTGAAGCTACGAGGTGGTCCGTTCCCGTCCTGGATCGATGGAGAATTAAGAAATGCCTCCGTCGATGAGCTCGCGCACGAATCGCTCCTCGCCGGCCCTATCGGTCACGGCCCCATCCAGACGCGCCGCCTTCAACTTACGCAAGAGCTCCCCGACGGCCGGGCCCTGCTCCACTCCCATCGCCAATATATCCTCCCCTCGGAGCTCCGGCTCCACCAGGCTCAGCTCGTCCAGGAATAGCGCCAGCATCTCTACGGCCATCGCATCCTCGGAGGCCAGCATTACGGACCTTATCGCCGCCCCGTCGTAAATCGCCAGTTTTTCGTACAGCTCACTATTGGCAATTTGAGAACGCGCCAGGGAACCGACGACGCCATTAAGTCTCATCGCATCCTGAATAACAGTCCGCCATCTGCTTCCGAGGTTGAGCCTGGCTGCCAGTGACGTGATATCGGACTCAGTGCCGCCCGACGTCAGGACTGAAATGGCGACGAGGCTTCTATCATCTGAAGGCGGCTCGCCGTCCAGCCTCCGTATGGCATTCAGCGCGGCCGGTCCGGGCTCAAGCGACGGATGGACCGCCTCGAGAACACCGAGACCGATGGCGGATTCCACTATGGCGGCCAGGCTGGATTCCTCCAGCATCAGCTCAAACTCCTGCCGCAGCCTATCCGCCGAGATGTCGTCCAGGTGGTGCAGGTCGCGATCCAAGAGCTCCCCGGTGCCGGGCTCGATTCGAAACCCGAGTCGAGCCGCGTACCTGACCGCGCGAAGAATTCGCGTGGCGTCGTCGACGAAGCTCCTGGAATGCAGCACTCGGACCAGGCCTTCCCGCAGATCGTCGCGTCCGTTGAAAGGGTCGATGGGCCTGTCCCATGCCTCCTCGTCGAGGGCGACGGCCATGGCGTTGATGGAGAAGTCGCGTCTTGCCAGGTCGTCCTGAAGCGTTCCCGGCGAGACCGAGGGAAGGGCGCCCGGGCGCTCATACGTCTCTCTGCGGGCCGTGACGACATCCAGCACCGCTTCCCCGAGGGATATCTTGTAGGTCATGAATTGGGAACGGCCGACGACCTCGCCGCCTAACCGCTCCGCCAATCGCTCTGCGAACCGGGACGCATCACCTTCGATGGTGAGGTCCATGTCCCTGGATTCCCTGCCCAGTACCAGGTCCCGCACGACTCCGCCGACCAGGTACGCCTCGCAGCCCAGCTCCCGGGCAACGCTCGAAGCGGCCCGGACCCACCGCTGCTGGTCCGGTGTCAGATGCATCAATATTGGGGGAAGCTCGGCCATATGGGCAATCTACTCCTGGGCTGCTGGCGATTATAGCAGGGGTCAAACATGGGTCTATTTTCGAGGTCAGACGGACATTCAAAGAAGGAGGCGAAAATACTAACGCCCCCTCCCTCTAGCTCCCTCCCACGAGGGGAGGGAGGACATACGTGCCCAGGCGGCAAAGCACGGCATGCGCATAGGTGTCCCTTCTCCCATTTTGGGAGAAGGCTAGGATGAGGGCGTGGATGACGCCCCCTCCCTCTAGCTTCCTCCCGCGAGGGGAGGGAGGACATACGTGCCCAGGCGGCAAAGCACGGCATGCGCACAGGTTTCCCTTCTCACATTTTGGGAGAAGGCTAGGATGAGGGCG
Organism: Chloroflexota bacterium; assembly: GCA_022565015.1. Lineage (GTDB taxonomy): Bacteria > Chloroflexota > Dehalococcoidia > Lucifugimonadales > JADFKI01 > JADFKI01. The sequence goes on along the minus strand of JADFKI010000078.1, from coordinate 33 downwards.
TGGATGACGCCCCTCCCTCTAACTCCCTCCCTC
>JADFKI010000077.1 GCA_022565015.1 Chloroflexota bacterium | reverse complement strand
TCTTCGTTCGAACAGCGTCTCGTGGGGAGCAGGAGGTAATGCAATGACTGTACGGCCCTTGATACTGGCGACTTTTCTCATAGTTCTGATTGGGTCAGCTATCGGAGGCGGCACATTGCTGGGACGCAGCCTCAGCGCTTCTCCTGCGACATCGCCTCGTTTGCAGATAACTGAGGGTAAATTCCCTATGACGTTTCAGGGCATTCTACTGGAGGAAGACGGAAGCCCGGTCTCTAATTCCTCTCATGAATTAACCTTCGCAATCTACAATGATCCTACCGTCGGCGCCGCGATCTGGTCGGAGACTCAGACCGTCTTTACGTTCGAAGGTCTGTTTACAGCACAGCTTGGCGTTGACGAGGATATAGACCCTATAATATTTGCGAATAACCCGGAGACCTATGTAGGAATCCGAGTCGGCTTCAACCCGGAAATGACGCCGCGTATCCGAATGTCATACTCCCCATACGCACTTCACGCCGTCACCGCCGATAACGTCATTACGCCTCCAATCAATCCACTTCAGGTAGCAACGCTGCGTTGGTACGAGGCCCGCGACACCTTACAGACCTTGCCTGTGGGTGATTCCCCTACAGACATCGCCTTCGATGGCGAACACCTGTGGATCACGAATCGAGGCGACGACGACGAAGTCGATGACAACGTGGTCACCAAGATCAAGGCGTCGAACGGCCAGAAGGCGGCCGACTTCCCGGTGGGCGGCAATCCCGTGGCCGTAGTCTTTGACGGAGAGAAAATATGGGTAGTAAATAGCAGTGACGACAGCATTACCAGCTTCAGAGCGGATGGGACAAAAAGAAAACTCTATCCTCAGAAGAAGATAACAGAACAAGGTGAATTAAATTTCGACTCTTCGCCTCTCACGCGTCCCGTAGACATTGCCTTCGACGGGGAAAATATGTGGGTTGTAAGTCAGGGCGGAGATGAGGTCATTAAGTTCCTCGCCTCCGAGGGAATGGTCACAACTGGAGTTGGTGGCAACGCGATTGAAAATTTTGAGAGGATTGGAGTAGGCAATAATCCCTCAGCCATAGCCTTCGACGGTGAGCACATGTGGGTTACCCATTCCGGATCCAAGAACGTTACGAAGATTCGCGTCTCAGACAACGAAGTCGTCCAGACAATTTCGGCGGGTAGGGGCCAGCGGGGCATCGCTTATGACGGAACGAGCATGTGGGTAATCGACGAAGATGAAAACGAGGTCGTTAAGGTGAGGGCCTCGGACGGTGAGGTATTGGGTTCGTTTTCTGTTGGGCGTAACCCTAGTGCGGTCGCCTTTGACGGCAGAAGCATCTGGGTCACGAATAAGGCCAGCAACAACGTGACTAAAATAAGGACAACCGACGGCGAGGTTATCGGAACATTCAAGACTGGTCTGTCACCCGTTTCCATCGCCTTCGATGGAATCCATATCTGGATCGTCAGCGAAGACGATGACAACGTGATGAAGAAGTGAAGATGCCCCATTCATATTGGCTGAATGGAAGAGCGGTGAGGCGACTGCTGGTTGTATCGTCGCTGGCGATGCTGCTGGGATTGGTTTTTGGCGCGAGCATCGCGTTGGCCCAAGGACTGGTATTCATGCCGTGGAGCGCCCATACGAACGGCGGCGTTGATCTGACTTCCCTTAAAAATAAGATGCGGGCCGTGACCTTCGGGCAGTCCGCCCTCGGCGTTACCAGTTCTGACGATTTTCAGCTGGAGTTAGGGTTCCACACGGGAGTACGGGCCGGTCCGGCTGCATTTACAGCTCTGGTGGCAGAGCTTGTGCTCACGCCGACACTCACTCCCGAACCCACCGCAACGGACACCCCGACGGCGGAGCCCACTGCGGAACCCACCGCAGAGCCCACCGCAGAGCCCACGGAACCCGCTGAAACGCCCGAGGCGGCCCCAACGGAGACCCCTACGTTGGTTCCAACCGTCCAGCCACCAACGGCTACCGCGACCAGGCCGCCGCCAAGACCTTCCGCGACCACGGTCCCTTCAGCCACGGCAACCAGCGAGCCCATCGTAATCGTGGTTACGTCTCCGCCCAGGCCTTCGCCGACCCCGGAGCCACCTCCTCCGGCTGCGACCGCCGCACCGCCGACTCCACTGGTGATCGTGGTGACGTCGGTGCCGCCCAGCGCTCCCGCCGTGCCGGAATCCCCCGTTGGTGGACTCTGCTCGGCGCCCGGAAGTCGCGGACCGCTGCCCCTGGACCTTGGGCTGTTGATGATACTGGCCGCCCCGTTTGCATTGTGGAGGCTTAACTCCAGGTCCTAGCCCGCGGAACATCTTGCACACCTTTGCAAAAACCGCCGGAGGAATGTGCTCTGACCGGTTCAGCGGTAATATTCGGCGCTCGATGTAGTTTGCAAGCCGCTGCCATGGCACCTCGCGTTGCGTTGACACCCGCTCGATTCAGTAGTGTATGATGGCTTTATTACGGCGTTGAAGGCACTATTACAGAGCGCGAAATCCGCCTCGCCGGCGAAGGCCCTTCAGCGACCCGCGGAGCTGTCATGACCACATATCGCTACTCGAGGTGGGACGGAAGCCAGCACGTCTTCGATCTGGATGAAGACGAGCTCATGGACTCCCTTTCTGAGGACATTCTCAGCCACGGGGACATCAACCGCGCCCTTCGCAACCTCTTTCAAAGGGGCATGCAAAACGACCAAGGGGAACGCATACCCGGGCTCAGAGACCTGATAGACCGCTTGAGACAGCAACGCCGGCAACAGCTCGAGCGTTATAACATCGATTCCCTGATGGACGACCTCAAGGAACGCCTTCAAGACGTCGTTGATACCGAGCGCCAGGGAATCGAAAAGCGCCTGGACGATGCGAGCCGGCAGCTCGAGGCAGCCGGCGAAGAGGCCGAGCACCTCCAGGGCCCCATGAAGCTGCTGGAAGACCGGGCCGACAGGAGCCGCCAGACGCTTGACGCTCTGCCGGAGAGCATGGCCGGCGCAATCAAGGAGCTTCAAGACTACGACTTCATGGACCCGGAGGCCCGACGGAAATTCGACGAGCTGCTGGACGCCCTCAAACAGCAGATGATGCAGAATTTCTTCCAGGGTATGAAGGACCAGCTACAGGGCATGAGCCAGGATGAGATGGAGGACCTGAAAAATATGATTCAGGCCCTCAACCAGATGCTCCGTGACCGTGCCATGGGCGAGGACCCGGACTTCGAAGGGTTCATGGAGCAGTATGGACGTTACTTCGACCCCGACCGCCCGGCGAGTCTCGACGAGCTCATAGAGCAGCTTCAACAGCAGATGGCCGCCATGCAGTCTCTGATGGACAGCATGTCGCCGGAGATGCGTCAAGAGCTCGAGGACCTGATGGCATCCTCCATAAGCCCGGAGATGATGGAGGAGATGGCCGAGCTGGCGGGAACAATGTACGACATGTTCCCCTTCGACGATATGGCCCAAGAGTACCCATTCATGGGCCAGGAAGACCTCACGCTCGATCAGGCCATGGACCTGATGGGCGAGCTTCAGGATATGGACGCGCTGGAGCAGCAGATTCAGCAGGTCATGCGCAACGGCAACATCGAAGACATCGATCTGGACAAGGTCGAGCAGCACATGGGCGAGGAGGCGCGACGGCAGCTGGAGCAGCTACAGAAGGTAATCCAGCAGCTTGAAGAGGCGGGCTACCTCAAGCGGAAGGGCGATCGGCTGGAGCTGACGCCGAGAGGCATGAGAAAGCTGGCCCAGAAGGCGTTGAAGGAGGTCTTCTCTGAGCTGAAGAAGGACCGCATGGGACGCCACGAGGTCTATTATCGTGGCGACGGAGGCGAACGCACTGGCGAGACGAAGACCTATGAGTTCGGCGACCCCCTGGACCTCGACCTTCATCGCACGCTATTCAACGCCGTATTGAGGGAAGGTCCCAACGTACCCATTCGCTTGTCCCCTGAGGACCTCGAGATCAATCGAACGGAGCATCTGACCCAGACCGCCACCGTGCTGCTGCTGGACCAGAGTCGCTCCATGGGTATGTTCGGCAGCTTCGCCTCCGCCAAGAAGGTCGCGCTGGCCCTGTACTGGCTAATACACAGTCAATACCCACGAGACTATTTCTCCATCGTGGGCTTTTCCGACTACGGCATGGAAATCAAGAATGAAGACCTGGCCGAGCTGACCTGGAACGCCTGGGTTTCCGGCACCAACATGCAGCATGCCCTGATGCTGGCCCGCAATATGCTGTCGAAGCAGAAGGTGGCAACCAAGCAGATATTGATGATAACCGACGGAGAACCCACGGCCCACCTGGAGGAGGGCAGGGCTTATTTCAGCTATCCTCCCAGTTGGCGTACGATTGAGGAGACGTTGAAAGAGGTGAAACGTTGCACTCACGCCGGAATTACGATTAACACCTTCATGCTTGAGGCCAACTACTACCTAATGGACTTCGTCGACAAGATGACGCGCATCAATCGAGGTAGGGCCTTCTATACGAATCCCAATCAGCTCGGTAAGTACGTGATGGTCGACTACCTGCGCGGTCGACGTAAACGAATTGCATAGCGGCATCACCGTCGTAGTTCGTCCAGACGATTCCTGCAACGAGTCCGAAGTCGACCGACCGGGCAGTGCGCCGGGGTGTTCCTGGTAAGCGCCGCACCGGTTTGAAAGCTGTAGCAAAATAGCATGATATCTCCACCTACGCCTCGCCGGGGGCCCGCTGCATGAAGCGCCGTCTATCGCCTTTGATCGTCGCATTGGGAATAATCGGGGCCTTTCTCCTTACGCCAATCCTGCACGAGCCCGCCCACCTTACGGCCGCCCTCATATTTGGCATACCCATCGACGGCTTCTTCTGGATCGATCCCAATCTGCGGGTGCCCACGGTCTATCTTGGCGTGACCGAATGGAGCTGGCAGCTGACGCTAACGCTATATAGCGGCGGCGTCTTTGCCGGCACATTCTGGGGCGCCATTTACTTCCTGCTCTATCGCAGACGGCTCTTCGAGTCGAGCGGCGCCTGGTGGGCCTTCGGAGCTTGGATCTCCGTGCTGATTGTCTGGCAGCTGGGCCAGGGCCTCATGGAGGGCTCACTGAACGGCCTCTACCTGGACGGGATAAATCAGGTGTTTAGCACGAGCCGCCTGATGCAGATTTCGTTCATGATCATGGGCTTTCTTTTTCACGTCACGTTTACACGTCATACGCTGCACAGGTGGGGCAGGAGCTCCGGCGTCGAGGATACGACCGGCTAGACTTGGACGAATCCAGGTTTTCCTATAGACTTCACTCGCACATAGCTCCTTAGAGGGTGTTCGTGGCGAAGATTCAAGACACAGACGCATGGTGGGGAACGGGCGGAAGAAAAGAGGGACGGCCTTCCGTCCTCGATCTTATCGATAATGAGACCATGGACGTGCGGACCGCCGCCCTTCTGTGGCTTCTGGCGGAGCATAAGACCTCTTTCATATCCGCGGCAGTGCCCCAGCTCGCGGGGAAATCGACCATCGCGACTACCCTGATAGACTTCTTGCCTCCTAAGTATGAGAGGGTGCTGTCCAAAGGCCGTGATGAGGATTTTTCATTCCTGGAAACATCCGAGCCGTCCAACACCTACGTAATGGTCCCGGAGCTGAGCGACCACACGCCCCGATACCTCTGGGGTGACAACGTGCGTCGCCTTTTTGAGGCCCTAAGAGACGGCTATTCGTTCATTGCAACGATGCACGCCGAGAACCCGCAACACCTCATATCGCAGTTGAATTCGCCTCCCGCCGGCGTCCCCATGGACCTGGTCCACCACGTGCAGGTCGTCGTCAACATATGGATGGACTACGGCGAACACGGGATCATAAGGCGGGTGTCAGAGATCTCAGCGCTGTCACCCGGGCCCACTGTGATCACGCTGGGTCGCAGACTCGATCTGGATGGACCATTTGAACACATAGCGTCGGACGAGACTGTTGCCATATTGAAGCAATTCACAGGACTTTCGGAGGATGGCCTCGAAAGCGCGTTAGCGGGCCGCGAAGAGACCCTCAGGCAATGGCTTCTTCGGCTTCCGCTGTCCGTGGCAGATGTCCAGGCTAAGATCGAGGGCTTCTATGGCTCGAATTAGCTCGAAGGAACCAGCCCCCGCTATCAACCACGTCTCGTAAGCTCACTGCGCCCGCCTATATACTATTCTGAACCAGGCACCTCTTCCAACGCCGGACATTCTGGTGCAATATGTACGCAGACCGGCGACAAGAGTAACTATCCGGTAATACTCGCCGTTACATAATTCAAGTAGCGAATTTCCGAATAACCCTGGCGAATCGAGGAAGTGAAATGGCCAAAGGCTGGTTAATCGGCGGCGGTGCGTTTCTTGTCATACTACTGGTGGTAAGCATCATCGTCGCGCTCCTGGAGCGGGAGGAGCCGCTTACCGCAGGCACGCCGGAAGCCGCCGTACAGCAGTTCCTGAAAGCGGCGGAATCCGAGGACTTGCCCATCGCCTTCGATTCACTTTCGGCGGCGTTGAAGGTGGAGTGTAGCCTCGAAGAGTTTGGTGGCCGCAGCTACCCCACCAGAAATCAGCTAGGCGATTCTCGCGTCACACTCGAGAAATCTCAGGTTATTGACGACATCGCGTTCGTAACGGTGCGCATCTCTCAGTTTCGTGGGAGCGGTCCGTTCGGCACGTCCGAATCGACGTTTGAGCAGCGGTACAGCCTCTTGAGGGAGGAAGGCGATTGGAAGTTCGCGGAGTACCCCTGGCCATTCTTCAGTTGTGGACCGTTCAAGCCCGTTGCGCCAAGAGCACCCGAAGTGGCTCCGCCGGAAACCCCTATGGAACGGGCCCCGGCGACTACGCCGTAGGGATTTGGCATGTTTCCCCTTTTTGGACTGATTTTCTCGATTCTGCCGATCATCCTGCTGGTCGTTGCCATATACGGCATCGTGGCCTGGAGAAGGCGAAGGGTCGGCGAGGAGGCCGACCCCGGCATAGGGACGGTGCGGCGCCTCTACTTCTACATCGTCTCCTTCGTTGCGTTGATGATGGCGGCCAACGGCATCGTGTTGATAATTCGATTCCTGCTGGACAGCGTCTTTGGCGGCCCCCTTATCAGCTCATCGGTCGACCCCATTGCCACAGGTATTTCCCTGACCGCGATAGGCCTCCCTCTATGGGGGTTCCACTGGTGGTTCATGCAGCGCACAGTGTCGCGCATGCCCGTGGAGACTCGATCAATCCTGAGAAAATTCTACATCTACGTCGTGCTGGGGGTCTCGATCGGCCTTACCCTCAATGCCGCCGTAGAGCTGCTGCAGTGGGCGCTTCAGACCAGGGATTTCACCGCTTACCACATGGGCGCAGCCCTGGTATGGATTCCCGTCTGGTTCTTCCACTGGAGACTCGAGCAGTCCGAGGGCCAGCCATCGGAAGATACGCTGGGCATTCGGCGGCTATACATATATCTCGTATCGCTGGCAACGCTCATCATGCTGGCGGCCGGACTTGGCCGTACCGTTCATCTGCTGTTCCAATCGGGTTATGATGCGCTCGTATCGACAACCGTGTTACTGCCGGACAGCACCAGCGTATGGCGTTCGTCGGTGAGAGACATGCTGGCCATCGGCATCGTAGGCTCCGCCGTCTGGTCCGCTCACTGGCTCCATTTCGCCCGAAGGGATTACGGGTCCTGGTTGAGGCAATTATACCTGTACCTTTTCGCCGTCCTCGGCGGGATCGTGACCATGCTCGTCGCCCTGGGCATTACCATAAACAACGTGTTCACGTGGCTGCTGGGCGTTCCCACGGACAGCATCGCCTCATTGCATTTCAACTTTCTTCCAGGAGCGTTGGCTGCGCTGGCCGTGGGATTTGCTCTCTGGTCCTATCACTGGATGGTGGCCCAGCGAGAAGCGGAATCCTCGCTGTACGAGTCCCGCTCCGCCCAGCGCGTGTACTCCTATATCCTCTCGGCCATTGGACTGGCGACGGTCTCCATTGGGATTTTCGCCCTGATGGCGGCCGTATGGGGAGTGCTGATCGGCCTCTTCCGCGAGGTAATCACGGGCAAAGACCTGTGGCGCGAGGCCCTTGCCGCCAGCCTTACCCTGGCGATCATCGGCCTGCCTCTATGGGGATACTACTGGGCCAAGGTGCAGAAGAGTGCCCAGGACCCCGATACGGGAGACCTTTCATCCCTGTCTCGTCGAGTATTCATATTCGGTGCGCTCGTCGTCGGGGTGCTTTCAGTCCTGAGCAGCGCGAGTACCTTGCTCTTCTTCCTGCTCAGGGACACCCTCGGCACAGGTCTGGACCTGGGAACTCTCCAGGACGTCAGGGCGCCGTTATCCATTATCGTGGCCGCCGTATTCTTTCTGGTCTACTACTGGGGCGTGTACCGCCAGGACCGCGCGCAAGGGCCGGAAAGGGAGCAGGCGCCCCCGATCATCAAGGACGTCACCATGCTGATAGGCGCAGGCGGTGATAGTCTTGTAAGCAGCCTGGAGAGCGCACTGGGCTACAGCGTTAGAACGATGCGCTGGACGGACCAGGACGCGGTGCTGCCAAGCCAGTCGGACGACGACTGCCGCGAAGTGGCACGGCGGATAGGCGCAGCTTCCGGCTCGCGTGTGCTGGTCATTCCGGAGGGCCAAGCGCTCAGGGTGCTTTCCTACAGGTAGCTTCCCCGGCTCCGGAAAAACAGGTCTCCCTCGAGCCCCTTGCTGCGTGACGTCTTTTCGGCTATCATATCAATATTAGTTGATACGAGGCATTGAGCTTGATAGAAGATGAGAAAGCACTTTACGCGGTGACCGCAAGGTTCTTCAAGGGGCTGGGCGACCCCGCAAGGCTTCGCATTCTGGAATTCATGCGCTCGGAGGAGAAGAGCGTTGGGGAGATCGTCGAGCACCTCGGGTTGCCGCAGAACCAGGTATCGATGCACCTTGGATGCCTGAGATGGTGCGGATACGTCAATACGAGAAAAGACGGGCGATACGTCTACTACTCCATCGGCGACCACAGGGTAACGGAGCTTCTGGACCTTGCGCGGGATGTGCTTGACGGCAGCGAGGTCTACCTCATGACGTGCGATATCATAGGAAACACGGACGAAAATCCGGCCAACGTCACGGGCTGGCGCAAGTCAAAAACCAGGGTCTGACTACCTGGCGCCCTTATCACGTGCACCTCGAGGTCTCCGAGTCGGGTCAACATATCAACAAATCATGAATCGTTTTTGTAAATATCAACATCTTATGATATTAACTGAATCTTTAGACGCTGGAGAAGGTGGAGATGCCAACCGACACCTGACAGTTCTTCTATGAGTGCACCAGTTGTGGCGCCGCACTGAAGCCTCTGGAAGGGGATTGCTGCGTGTTTTGCTCTTACGCGGACACACCCTGTCCCTCGGTACAGGTGGCAGCGGGCGGATAGACGATCTGTTCACGTAATTAGGGGGAGCCAATGACACCGAAGAGAAGACAGAGCAAAAAACGATCGAACGCCCCAGATCGCAGATCATGGTGGTTCATAGGGGGAGGGCTTATCGCCGCAGTTGCACTTTTAGTGGGCCTGACTTTCGCCTTCTCTGGGCCGCAGACCCGAGAGTCAGGACTGGGATTGGCTAACCCCGCACCGGACATAACTCTGGCGACATTATCAGGTGATTTCCAGTTGTCAGAGAATCGGGGAGAGGTCCTGGTACTCTACTTCTCTTTTCCTGGTTGACCCACCTGCGCGCTGGAGGCTCCAGCGCTGGCCAGAATACAGTCAGAGTACGGCGACCAGGGTGTGACTGTGGTAGCTGTTAATATCGAGCCTCGCTCACCCCTGGGACAATGGGTCAGCTTCTGGAAGTCAACCGGCGCTGGTGACGTGCTGTGGGGCCAAGACACTAATGGCAGCACGGTAAAGGACTACCGGTTGCTTGCCCTGGGTACCGAAATAATCGTTGACCGTCACGGTTCGATAGTATTCCGAAGCGACGGCGCTGTGGGCTATAAGAAGCTGCGCTCCGAAGTAGAGAAGCACTTATAGAATCCAGCTGGGGCCGGAGGCCGGACTTTGTTAGACAGGAAGTTGTGATGGAGGTTCTTTTCCTGGTCTCAGTGTGTTGCGGGCTGTCAGTGCTTGTCGCGATCGGGATGTCGGTCCCCAAGCTGCTTGTCATGATCGGGATGTCGCTTTCCAAGAAGATCCCCAAGAGGGCGAATGAGTGGTGACCCAGCCTCGCCAACTAACTACTATAGAGGAAGTGTTTGATGAGTAACATTTGGAGTGGGGTGCTGGCGGTCACAGGATTTATCGCCTGTCCCTGTCATTTACCTTTCACATTGCCCCTATTGATAGGTGTTCTAGGCAGCACAGGCATTGGGGCGGGCGTTGCGGCCAATGTCAGCTTGATTTATGTGATCGCTACGGGATATTTCATACTTGCCATCGGGGTTGGTGTTTATTTGCTGAATCGCAAAAAACATAATATTCAAGAAGCCTCCAGTGAGATTCCGCTTCAAGGTGCTGCAGCGTCCAAAAAGTGGTGAACCTGGCATTCGGGCTCTACGTAGGTATCTCATTCCTCCTGCAGTGGAAGATAAGGTATGGAGGCTGCGATGTCGTCGCCCTTCCGATTATGCTACGGAAGCGAGGGTACACGACGTACTGTATTCCGCCGGTGGTGCTCGACGCGGTGGGAAAGCCGGTCATGGAAAGTCGGACCGGATCAGACGAGACCGACTAACTTTGGGAATTGGGGGATCGAATATGTATAACATGGATATCGAAGGGCTGAAGCGAGATTTCAACCGGGGAGTTGGCTGCGTCAGGTTAGTGGCTTTGCTATCGCCAACCTGACCTGTCTGCCGGTATGGGCAAGGTGTTGTCCACGAAATCCTGGCGCAGTTCAACCACACGTCCCTGAAGGGCCACATCATATGGCTTCCGATGATGCCCGGCGACAGCCCAGAAGAGGCGGACATGGAGGCGGCGTCATTTACCGGTCTATCCGTAACGCACGGGTGGGACGGAGATCGGCGACTGGGGAACATGTTTTCCGAGGCACTTGGGTTGAAATCCGTGGCCTGGGACGTCTACTTGCTTTACGGGCCGGGCGCAAGATGGAATTCGGAGGTCCCACCCACGCCGGACTTCTGGATGCACCAGCTGCCGGCCGATTCCGGGGCCGCCCGTAACCTGGTGCTATATCCGACAATTCTCTCTGAAGAGCTCATGAAGTTGATGGATAAGGGCGTGGAGCCGAGTCCGGCAAGCCGAGAAGACCTGGGATTGCAGCTACACGGCAACGGTCTGATGACCCTGGCCAGAGACCGTCCGAAATACACGATGGCAGACCTACATGAAGCATTCGAAGAATCGAGATTAGACTAGGAGCGACCTATGACCAATGAGACTGAAATCACGACTCGGGCCAACCTGACCTGCCCAAACTGCGGCACCGAGCAGGAGGCAGAGATGCCGACGGACGCCTGTCAGTTCTTTTACGAGTGCACGAGCTGCCATAAGGTGCTCAAACCTCTGGAAGGAGACTGCTGCGTCTTCTGCTCGTATGCCGATCACAAGTGCCCGTCAATGCAGGTGGAGGCACTGGGCTAGAAATAGACTGGAGGACTGGAGCTATGTTGAAGTTTCTTCACGTGGAGAGGCCATTCGTTGCCATGTTGAGCGGGTTCATGCCGCTGCCGTGGTGATGAGTAATTCCAGGCCTGCTCGGCATCCTGGGAGGTAGCTCTGCCGGGCTGGCCCTCGCGCCCGCGTTGCGGGTGCTCACATGGCCCTTTCTGGCCCTGACCCTGCTGACCCTGGGGCGAGGCTGGTACCTGGAGTTCGCTCATCCGGGCTCCTGGCGTTCCACCTGGCGTCGACGGTCGAGCGTTGTGCTGATCGCCTCCACGGTCCTGGCGGTGGTGCTGTGGGGCCTGCGTTTCGCCGGGGTATTCGGGATGAGGCCGTTCTAGAGGACGGCTGGCTCAACCTGCGGGACCCGGACCACGTCGCCCACCCTGAGGGCGCCACCCTGGACGACGCGGGCCAGCACCCCTCGGCGACCGGTGATGGCCTGTCTCAGCCCCATTCTGATCTCGTCCATCCGCTCGCAGGGCTCGCACAGCCCCGTCACCTCCAGCCGCACCTCGTCGCCGATGCCGATGACCTGGCCCGGAGCAAGCTGGTGGATGGAGAGGCCGGAGATGGTCACGTTCTCCCGGACGGCCCCCGGCGTCAGGTCCAGGGCGTCCAGCACCTCCTGCTCCATGAGCAGCACCTGGCGTTGGCTCCGGGGGTTGGCGTGGCGGTCCCCCTGTAGGCCGTGGCCGGTGACGGCCATGACCGTCTCTTTGAAGTCCATGGGCTGACGATGCCCAACGCACACTTGCAGGGACACGACGGACCCCTCAACCATGGAATCTCCTCATTTCTCTTGGGTCGTCTACCGTTTTCCGGCTGTACATCGCGCTTTATGGTACACTACGGCGTCCCGCGTTACGCCAGACCCATAGATTCACACCAGGAGGTCGTGATGCCGCGGATCAAG
>JADFKI010000331.1 GCA_022565015.1 Chloroflexota bacterium | reverse complement strand
TTAGGGATTGATTGCATGCTAAGCCAAGCGAAGTAATTGTGATTACAATCCAGGCAAATGACGTCATAACAGCATGCCATTTGAACATCAGGTTAATACTCCCATAGAGCCGACGTCCGAGGGACAGTGTTTGCGCAATACGTTATCCTTCGTCAGCTTGTCCATTGCACTTATCCTTCGCCGGCCAAGGCAGACTTTGCCACGGGTGCGGCCTCGGGCATTCTTCGGCCTGGAGGCGGGGGATTGTTGCGCCAGTCGGTCAGCTCAGGAGCCGTCTTCATGACTATGAGCACAGGCCCCTTCTGCTCCAGCACCTCGCCGATGCCCGTGACCCAGTCCTCCAGGTCATCGAACAGGTACGTCTTTGCGTATCCCGCGGACTCCGCCAGGCCCTGGTAATCGAGCCCGTCGGCGTTGGGGACCGGCTGACCGCCCGTCATTGCATAGATCCCGTTGTCCAACACGATGTGATAGAGGTTCGCCGGAGCCATGCCTCCCACGGTCACCAGGCTGCCCAGGTTCATCAGCAGCGAGCCGTCGCCGTCCCACAGGATCACCCTGCGGTCCGGTTGCGCCAGGGCCACGCCCAGGGCCATGGAGGAGCCCTTACTCATGGCCGGAATGGGCAGGTCAAGCGTAACGTCGTCCGTGACGTCCGCCCAGGCCCCGATAGAGGTCTCGGTGCTCACCACGATGTCGTCCTTGCGGAGCTTCACAATCTCCCGCATGGCGTCTCGCATATCGATCATGTCGAAGCTACCTCCAGTTCCTAGCCTTGCACTCCAAGTCGGAGATGCGTGGCACATTGTAGCAGGGGGAGGGGGTTCGGGGGTAAGGGGTCCGGGGTGCGAGGGCACAGGGGTTGGGGACTGGGTTATCGACGTTTTCGCCTCGGTTCAACAACATGATCTGCTTGATGTTCATTCATGAGGGATCGCTCCACTCTGGAAAGCTGATCTGTTGACTGCCGTCTCACGCAGCCTTACAATCGCCCTGCTCAGGCATAACATGGTACGCATACCAGGGAGCTAGGCCCGATAACCGCCCTCTGCCCCCTGAACCCTTTACCCCGAACCCTTTATGGTTGGAGGAGCGAAATGGCCGTCTTAGGATATGGCGACTACAGGTACGAACGGGTGCCTTCCTGGCCCAACATGCCCAAGTATTGGGAGTTCGGACTGGCGTCGGACGGGGCCGTCAACTCCAAGGACGAGGTCCACATCTTCAGCCGCGGCGACCATCCGTTGACGATATGGGACACCGACGGAAACTTCATCTCGTCGTGGGGCGAGGGCACGTTCTCGGCGAATCCCCACGGAATCTATATCACGCCCGAGGACAATATCTGGCTCGTGGACCGCGACTACCACATCGCGACTGAGTATTCGCCGGGCGGCAAGCCGCTTCGCACGCTGGGAAGCAAGCTGGCGCCGTCGCCGTCCTTCCAGGGCATGCCCTTCAACATGCCGTCCGGAATCGCGATCGCGCCCGACGGGAACATGTTCGTCTCAGACGGCTATGGCGGACACCGCGTGCACAAGTTCAGCGCGGACGGAGAGCTGCTGCTTTCGTGGGGAACGCAGGGCACCGGGTCGGGACAGTTTGCCCTGCTGCACAACATCTGGGTCGACAGCCGCAACCGGGTCTTTATCTGCGACCGCGAAAACGACCTTATTCAGATCTTCGACGCTGAAGGCAACTTCCTCGAACAGTGGACGGACCTGGTGCGACCGGGCGACGTCTGGTTCCTGAACGATATCGTCTACGTCATCGAGTCGGGGCCCGAGGGCGGCGTGAGCGTATGGGACCTGGACGGCAACGTACTGTCGCGCTGGCACGTTAACGAGCCGGCCGGCGAGGGAACGATTCTCGGCGGTCACGGCATTACCGTCGACTCCCACGGCAGCATCTACGTGACCGAGATCGGCAGCGGAAACAGGGTCTCCAAGTTCGTGCGAGTCTAGGTCGGTGCAGACCGTGAGGCGCCATGCCCCTTGACCCGCATAGAGAAGCCAATAGGCTGAACTGGGAAGACCGAGTCCCCATTCACCTGAAGTCGCAGGAATACGAAGACTTTGCCTCCGACCCGCGGAAGCTCAGTCGTGTTGTGGAGTTCGACAGGGCCGAGCTTGGCGATGTGCACGGCAAGTCGTTGCTGCACCTTCAGTGCCACATCGGACGGGACACCCTATCGTGGGCGAAGCTCGGCGCGACCGTCACGGGCGTCGATTTTTCTCCCCGCGCCGTCGAGGCTGCTAGAAAGCTAAGCGAGGCCAGCGGCGTTCCCGGTCGATTTATCGAGGCGGAGCTTTACGACGCTCCGACCCTTTTGAGCGATGAGTTCGACATCGTATATACGGGCGTGGGGGCCATATGCTGGCTGCCGGATATCAGACGCTGGGCCGATGTCGTCGCAGGCTTCCTCAAGCCGGGCGGCGTATTCTACATTCGAGAAGGCCATCCAGTCATGTGGTCTCTGGACGACGAGAGGGAAGACGAGGCGCTTGTCATCGGCTTCCCATACTTCGAGACGGCGGAGCCGATGAGATTCGATGTTGAGACGACCTATATGGGAGACGGCTCGAAGCTGGGGCATACGACGACCTACGAATGGAACCATGGCCTCGGCGAGATAGTCTCGGCACTTATCGGCGTCGGGCTTCGAATCGAGTCGCTGAAGGAGTACCAGTTCTGCGAATGGAAATCCCTTCCGACGATGCAGCAGAGCGACGATGGCCACTGGCGCTTGCCTCATGACAGCGACCGCCTGCCGCTGATGTATTCGCTGCGAGCCGTTAAGGATGAATAGCCTTGTCCGCCAGGTCGCGGACTCTATATTAGACCTAATCTTGCCCCTGACTTGCGCCGTATGCAGCGAAGAGGGTCGGTACCTTTGCGACGGCTGCGAGCCCGGGCTGACCAGGCTCGAACGGCCCTACTGCCTTAAATGCGCCGAGCCCGAGTGCGAAGGCCTGTGCGAGCGGTGTATTAGCCTCGAACCTCGGATAGACAGCATCCGATCTCCATATCGCTATCAGGGCGCGGTGAGGCACATGGCCCACGAGCTCAAGTACAGAAATCTTCGAGCCGCCGCGCCGACTCTGGGCGGCCTGATGGCGGACTATCTATTGAGCAATCCCGTGCCCGCCGACGTCATCGTACCGGTGCCCCTGCATTCCAGGCGAGAGCGCCAGCGGGGCTACAACCAGTCGCTGCTGCTTGCAAAGGAGATCGGCAAGCGCTGTGGAATCGAGGTCGACGGCTCGTTGTTGCGAAGGACGAAAAACACGCCGCCCCAGGTGGAGATGGACTCGCCGGAGGACAGGAGGGCCAACATGTCGAAGTCGTTTGAG
>JADFKI010000330.1 GCA_022565015.1 Chloroflexota bacterium | reverse complement strand
GGCGCGCGAATCGCACGTCTGCTGCCCGATCGAATTGAGTCTGCGTATGGCCAGTTTCATCAGGGCACCCTTGGCAGCTTCAAGCAGATTCCCATCGTCTTCGGCCTTGGCGCCGTGGGATGGGGCCTGGAAATCGCCAGGCTGTATTTCGTCATTCAAGCCCTGGGACTGGACATCCCATTGGCGCTTGTTCCGATCGTGGCGCTTGGCCACGCGTTGTTGAGCACGGTGCCGACCCCAGGCGGCGTCGGCGCGGTCGAGCCGGGAATCACGGGCCTGCTGCTGCTGGCGCTGGAAAGGCATGACGCGGCCTCAGTCGCACTGGTCGACAGGTCGATAACATATGGCAGCGTAATCATCATCGGCGGGCTGATTTTCCTGGCCCGGCGGTTTGCCGGACCAAGCAAGGTGAGCGAATCGGCTAATGCGACCGGCCCGAGCGAGCAAGGAACCCTTGCTGGCTGAGGCATTTGTAACGCTCGAGTGCCTACCCTGATGCAAGTTATCAGAAATTGAAATCATGTTTAATCCAACTTGACATGAAATTCTCAAGGGCGTAAACTCCGGCCAATAGCACGTTTAGAGTACCATCTGCTGGAGGCGAACTGTAATGCTGAAGGAAAATCCGCGGAAACAGGTGCATCACGTCGTCACGAGGCCTGGCCGGCGACACGGAGACCCAGATGTCGAAATCCCCGTTGCAGAGGACTTGACGACCACGCCGGGCATCCCTCAGAAGAGCGAGGACGTCTCCTTCTACAGCCGGGTTTACCCGCTGGAATCCCAAAACATCGAGAAGGCCGCCGACCGTGAATGGGTCTGGACTGTATACACGGAAGAGATCAAGAAGTATCGCCTACGGCATGACGAGCTAAACGAGCCCCTCGTTAATTACGCGCATGAGACCGGGAAGATCGAGCCCACAGGTACCCCAACACAGGGCATTGACCATACGGAAGAGATTCGCCTGAAAGCCCGTGAGCTTGGCTTTGGCGAGGCCGGCTTTACAAAGTACGACCACAAGTATGCGTATGTGAGCAAGAAGAGTTGGGTAAAGTACGAGCATGCCATCTGTCTCGCGCTGGAGCAAGACTACGCCAAGACCCAGTCCCTTCCAAGCCTTGATGCAGAGACCACTCACTTCGGCACCTACGAGGTAGAGGGCGCCCTGGCTCTGGACCTTGCCGACTACATACGGACCCTGGGCTACCACGCGCAGGTCCATAGCCCCAACGACAACAGCGGGGTCTACATCCCCATGTTCGTCGCGGCGGGCCTCGGACAGTTGGGTGCCAACGGTCAGCTGCTCTCTCCCCACTTTGGCTCCAGGGCGCGGCTAGCCATCATCACCACGGACGCCCCCGTCACCTATGACGAGCCCATCGACTACGGCCTCCATCAGTTCTGCCAGGAGTGCCAGGTATGCGTCAACCGCTGCCCGGGCAGGGCGCTGGTCAAGGAGAAGGTCTGGTGGCGCGGCGCTGAGAAGAACAAGCTGATCTACGATCGGTGCCGGCCCGTCATGGCACGCTACGAAGGCTGTGCCGTGTGCATGAAGGTCTGTCCTATACAGCGATACGGCGCCACTCCCGTCATGAAGCACTACGTCGAGACAGGTGAGATTCTCGGCAAGAATACCGACAACCTCGAAGGTTACGAGCTGAGCGACAAGGGCTATTTCGGACCGGGCACGCTGCCACAGTTCAATCGCGAGTTCTTTGAGATTCCTCACGGACGAAAAGAGGACTGGCTGTTCGAGAATTTCAAGAAGAGTCTCGAGGAAGGCATGCCGACAACGGAGGAGATCGTGGACTTTGCGGCAGAGCTAAAGAAGATTGTCGATGTGGGCGCCACTACCAGAGGCGACGAGTAACCCCTTTAGGCATATGCCTCATCGTTTGCGATTTTCCGTGAACAAGGATCAGAAAAGAGACCGGGGTCAGCAAGTAGCTGACTCCGGTTTTTGTCAGAGCAGGGAGAGAGATATGTTCAAGAAATCAGACCTTGATGCGCTCTATGACGAGCTTAACAGCGACTGGAAGGGTAAGCCCGAATATGAGCAACTGCTCAGGGATGCCCATCTAGGCATCGCGTACTCTGATTCGGGTCGCCCGTTGGACGATATCGACTCGCGAGTAGCCTCTCTTATTGAGAAGCATAGGCCCGCATCCTAGGACCTTATCAAGAACAGGGAAGCCCAAATGTCAGGTCCGCATTTGCGGGCCTGACTTCGTTTCGGGGACAGCGCTTTCGTATAGGCCTCCGCCTTGATATACTTCAGCCCATAAATCCGCGACGCGCGCGCATTAGTCCGGCAGGCGCGCCCTCCCGCGAAAAATCGATTGTTAGCCGAACGACCAGGTAAGGAGAATCCAAAATGGCTACTGAGGCCAGGCCAAATCTCAAGCGAAAGAGCGGAGTAGTCTCGGACGGCCCCTCCAGGGCGCCGGCCCGCTCCATGCTACGTGCCGTCGGACTGGACGACGACGACATGGACAAGCCTTTCGTCGCCATCGCAAACCTCGCAAGCGATGTCACGCCATGCAACATGCACCTGGACCGACTCGCCCAAAAGGTGAAGCAGGGCGTTCGGGAGGCCAAGAGCGTTCCCTTCTTGTTCGGCACGATCACGATCAGCGACGGCATCTCGATGGGGACCGAGGGAATGAAGGCCTCGCTCGTGAGCAGGGAGGTCATCGCGGACTCCATCGAGACGGTTACGTTTGGCGAGAGCATGGACGCCCTCATCGTCGTGGCCGCCTGCGACAAGAACATGCCCGGCGCAATGATGGCCATGGCGAGGCTCAACGTGCCCTCGCTGTTCGTCTACGGCGGCGCTATCCTGCCGGGCAACTACTGCGGAAAAGACATCAACATTCAGGACATGTACGAGGCCTTTGGCTCATACTCGCAGGGCAGCTTGACCCTGGACGAGCTCATCGCCATGGAGAAGGTCGCCTGCCCGGGCGAGGGCGCTTGCTCCGGTATGTTCACCGCCAACACCATGTCCTCGGCGATCGAGGCCATGGGCTTGTCCATACCCGGCGCCGCGTCAATTCCTGCGGTAGACCCTCGAATCGAGCAGGTGTCTCTGCAAGCAGGTCAGCTGCTCTACAATATGATCGAGCAGGACTTGAAGCCTCGGGACATCATGACCCGAGAGGCGTTCGAGAACGCGATAACCGTCGTGATGGCGATGGGAGGCTCGACAAACGCCGTCCTGCACCTGCTGGCAATCGCCCACGAGGCCAAGGTGCCGTTGAATATCGACGACTTCGATGATATCAGCAGGCGTACTCCATACATAACCGACCTTCGACCTGCAGGGCAGTTCGTCATGTCCGACGTAGACAA
>JADFKI010000329.1 GCA_022565015.1 Chloroflexota bacterium | reverse complement strand
TCTCCGCTGCCGTACCCCTTGCCGAACTCGTACAGATAGTCCTCGTCGAGGTTGCACACGCCGACGCGAATGGCGGCCGCACGGGCCGGGTCGCAGCGGTTCAGGACGAAGATGCGACCGTCCTTGCTGATGGCAGTGTCGTAGGGATTGGCGAAGCCGCGGCCGTTGAAGCCGTTGTTCACAATGCCAATGGTCTTGACGTATTCCAACGTTAGCGGTCCGGCAGTCGCTTGCGTGGCCACCCCGACGCCTCCTTGATCTAAGCCAGTTGGTACTCTTTGGTAGAGGCGACCAGCCTCAGTACGTTGGCGACGCGCTGCTCCGATTTGCCGCCCGGCTCATGGCCCGTGAGGTCCACGTTGCCTTCCCTCGACGCGAACTCGATCAGCGCTGAGCGCGTCGTGTCGGATATATCTATGGGCCCGAGCAGGTCTACGCATCTGTCGACGAGCTGCTCGGGAGTCAGCTCACCGCCATTCTCGGTGGCGAGCCTGTCTATGATGGCCCTGACGCCGGGGTTATCGAGATTGCTGACCTCTTTCGCGGCGAAGTTGACTCGCTCGACCAGGGCCCCGCTGTCGATCCACTCCACGCCCTCATGCCAGCCTTCGACGGTCGGCGGCTGCAACAGCCCTTGCCCCATGAAGAAGGCCTGGTTGGCGGTCGCGTGAACGCCGAGCGTAGGCGTCTGGTAGCTTCCGGCCGTTCGGATGGCGCCTACCACCAGCTCGATCGGCCCCTTTACCCTTGCGAAGCGTGCCTTTTCCGACTTGAAGTAGTCGGAGTTGAAGAGCGTGCGAAGCACCGCGCGAATCTCGTAACCGGACTCGAAGTACGTCGCCATCATCTGCTCGATGACCTGCTCTCCGCCCTCGTCTACCTCGTCGGCGGTGAAGAACTGGAAGAGGCGGGTGCTGACGAAGCGCGCCGTGGAGTCCTGGCGGCATATGATCTCTATTATGTCCTCGCCGTTGAACCGGCCCTTCTCGCCCAGGAAGGTCTTTTCCCCTTCGTCGTGGTCCCAGTCGCGGTAATCGAAGTGCCATGCGATGCGGCCGTAGGGCCATATGGAGTCTTTACCGGCGCGCACTGCCATATACCCGGCGTTGCCCAATGTCCAGCCCGTGAAGGCGCGGGAGCACGCCTTGATGTCGTCCTCCGTGTAGCTGCCGATGCCCATGGAGAAGAGCTCCAGAAGCTCGCGGCCGAAGTTCTCGTTGATGGCGCCCTTGTGGTTTTCGTTGTTGTCCAGCCAGATGATCATGGCCGGGTCCCTGGAAAGCTCTACCAGCAGCGACCGAAAATCGCCCAGGCCGTCACGCTTGAACATGTCGATCTGGTTGAGCAGGGTCCGCGCCTGATTGAGCTTGGAGTAGCCGGTGGCGAAAAGGCCGTGCCAAAAGAGCGCGATCTTCTCCTCCAGAGGGGCCTTGGTGGTGACCATCTGGTACATCCAGTAGGCCGCCGCCCCGTCGAGCTGCCGCAGCTCGGACTGGTCGACGTGGTACCGACGAATGAGGTCGTCGGGCAGCGTCTGAGGATCGCCGGGGTTCAGGAGGTCTTCGACGACCGCGGTGTATCCCCGCGAGACCTTCTCCTCAAGCTCGTCTCGGGTCGCGCCGAAGCCCGCGCGCCGCATGAGATGGGCCATCGTTGCGATGTCGTTGTTGCTCATGGGTTCTCCTGCCTTACCTTCACTTGCCGCAAACATCGTCCCCGAATATCGTTCTCGGAGCCGTAATCCGATAATCGAGGTCCGCCCGCTTACGAAAATTTACTTCTTGATGATGTCGAACTGCTCGAACTGACCGTTGACGATAGGGGCCGCCTCCAGGTCCAGCCACTGCTCCAGAACGGTGGAGTATGTCGAGCGGAAGTCGTTGTTGAAGCGCAGGTCGCCCTCCAACAGGTCTTCTTCTTTAAGGGACGGATATTCGCCATATAGGCCGCCCTTCACCGAGTTGCCGATGATGAAAGCCGTCCCGCCCGAGCCGTGATCGGTGCCGGAGCCGTTGTCCTTGATGCGCCTGCCGAACTCGGAGAAGATGAAGATGATGGCCTCGTCTTCACGGCCGTGCTCCTTGAGGTCGTCCTGGAAGTCGCCGATGGCGCCGGAGATGTCGTCCCAGAGGCTGGCATGAGTCGCAAGCTCACCGGAGTGTGTGTCGAAGCTGCCGTGCTGGGTGTAGAAGATCCTGGTGCCCAGGTCCGCGAGCATCACCTGCGCGACGCTCTTCATGGTCTTCGCAAAGGCATTGTCGGCATATTCGACGTTGGAAGTGTATTTTTCGGGGGCCGTTCTAAGAATGTCGGCGCCCTTGAGTGCGTCAGACCCCGTCTGACCGAGGAACTCCATGACGGCGTCGCCGCCCGCGCCGGAGCCGTACATCTTCGCGAAGGCGTCCAGCGCATATTTGCGCATTGCCTGGTCTTCCATATCTGGAAATAGGCCATATGTATCCAGGTTGCCCACCGATGCGACGGGCACTCCACGGAGTCCCAGGGCGCGCGGCAGTCCACGCCCGAAGTTCACCGCCGTCAATACGTTTTCCGCCTTGGGGTCCAGATCACGCGTGGCGCGGCCCAGCCAGCCTTCGGTGCCGATCTCGTCTGGCAAGGCCGTATGCCAGATGTCCATGGAGCGAAAGTGCGAGCGATTTGGGTTGGGGTAGCCGATGCCGTTGATTATAGCGACCTTACCCTCGTCCCAGAGCCTCTTGACGGGCGCCATGTGCGGTGTAAATCCGAGCTCGTCGTTTATGGGAAGCACGGCGTCGAACGCGATTCCGACGTTGGACCGGTTGTCATGGTAATGGCCGTCGTTATAGGGCACAATCGTGTTCAGAGTGTCGTTACCGCCCGAAAGCTGTATCACCACTAGCGCGGGGTCTCTCTTCTTGGCGACCATTCGTCTCCTCCCAGATGTAGCCGAAACTGTTAACTTCGCAGATTTTTGTCAGAACAATCTAATACCATTAGCGGCGCGGGCAATTTCTTGGCTTATCGATACGACGACATGTCATGCGCGGAGATGGCCGTACCGCCTTTCGATACATGATAGCAGAGGGGTAGTGTACTGCAATTCATATCTGATTCACAGAGTCCGAGCACATAATGCAATCCCAAGAGCAGGCGTATCATCAGTCTGCGTTCACGGCCTAGACCACAGGCTCGACAACCGCCCTGTCGCCCACGCGAAGCGAGCTCTCCAGGGGCCGAAACACCTTCCAGTATATGACGGTGGATACGAGGTAGCCCGCGGCCATGATCAAGAACGGCGTCATGAAGTCGCCCGAGGCCATCAGGCTGGAGCCGACATAGATGGCGCCGGCTGCAACTGAGGCTCCTACCGCGATCTCT
>JADFKI010000328.1 GCA_022565015.1 Chloroflexota bacterium | reverse complement strand
ACGAGCGCCGAGTGATGTATGCCCGCCTCACTTGCGATGCCCGCCAGATTGGTTCCCGTGGAAGTGGCGCTGGGAAATCCACCCACCGACAGCAGGCTCTCGTTATCGAAAACCACGTGTACGAGGTTGCCCGGCTGGTAGCGGCCAATCGTGCTAAAGGTGCCCAGGTTCATTAGCACGGAGGCGTCGCCATCGAAAACCACGGTCCTCTCGTTGGGGAGGCTCAGCGCCAGGCCCAGGCCTACGGACGATGCCAGTCCCATGGAGTGCTCGAGATAAAAGAAGTTCGGGCGATGGCCCAGGGAGTAGAGCTCCACGGCGACCGCACCCATATTGGTGACGACCAGCCCCTGCTCCAGGCTGGGGTAGACAGACCGCAGCGCGTCGATTCGGAGCATCAGTCCTCCCACATCAGGTCGCGGGTCAGCAGCAATGCCACCGGCCTGAGCGCGCTATTTGCCAGGGTCTGCGCCTCGCGAATTTCCCTCTCGACGGTGGCCGGGTCCCGCAGCTTGCGATAGGGTATGCCGAGGCTCTGAAGCAGGGGCTCCGTCGCCAGGCCGCCCTCCGTCTGCCACGGGTCGCGCTCGCCCATCTCGCCGCGATAGCTGATGAGCATCAGCAGCGGAATCCGATAGAGCTGTGCCAGGGACACTATGCCGTTGATGGACGCGAGAAAGCCGTGGTTCTGCATGAGCATCGCCGACTTCACGCCCGCGAGGTGAGCGCCCGCCGAGATGCCTACGCCCTCCTCTTCCTTGTTCAGACGGACCAGTGTTACATCGGGGTCTTCGTCGGACATGGAGACGAGATGGACCAGCCAGGTCTCCGGCAACGCTGAGATGAGACGCACGCCGTTGGCCTTCAGCGCGTCGTAAATGATGCGAGAGTTTTCGACGGATACTGGCACACCAAACCCCTGTTGAGTGTATGGCACAGGATTGTATTAGCACCGTCGGCGCGTGTCAAACCCGTGTCTATCCCCACCGGGTATCGCAGGCCACACGCAATTCCGTGATTATGCACACGGGCAACTAACCAAAGATGGCCCAAGGAACCCTTATGATGATCTTAGGATAGACGGAAATGACCTGATCCCTCGGGTAAATCCTCTGTCCGACCCTCAAGCGATTCCTCGGCTAGCAAGGAATGACACGTACCCCGTGGACTATCCACGTCACTTTAGGTTTCCCCTACGAAACCATCGATTCGCCGTGCGGCCTCAGGGCAGGTATTTGTATAAAGGCAGGTATCGATAAGTCAACCGCAGGAGTTTGTGAGAGCCATTGTACTGCTGTGCTCTCGCAAGGAAGAGGAGTAGATGTTATGGCAGTGGAACGCCTGCTAGAAGACAGATCCATATCTGAGGTACCTAACATCGAATGGGACAGAGCACCGGCACGCATCAAGGTAGTCGGCGTCGGCGGTGGAGGCTGCAACTGCGTTCGCAGAATGCTGCAACACCGGCACGTCCCAGGAGTGGATTTCTGCGTCGTCAACACGGACATCAAGTCGCTGGAGACCGTCAAGGACGGTGCCGATATAATTCAGATCGGCGAAAAGGCGACCCGTGGATGGGGCGCTGGAGGCGACAACTCTTTAGGTGCGAGGGCGGCTGAAGAGTCCTCCACCGGACTGCGCCGGGCCCTCAAGGACGCGGAGCTCGTATTTATTACGGCCGGCATGGGTGGCGGAACAGGCACGGGAGCCGCCCCTTACGTAGCCTACCTCGCCAAGGAGATGGGCGCGGTGGTAGTCGCCGTCGTGACGACGCCCTTCAGCTTCGAGGGCAGCCGCCGCATCGACAGGGCCATCGCCGGCGTGGCGAGGCTACGGCCCTATGTTGATAACCTCATAGTCATACATAACGATCGCCTGCTGGAGTACGTGGACCACGATGCCCCGATGATCGAGGCGTTTCGCACCGCCGACGAGGTGGTGACGCAGGGCATCATGAGCGTCTCCGAGCTGATCAACGTTCCCGGTGAGATCAACGTCGACTTCGCCGACGTCAAGACGATCATGGCGAACCCCGGCGGAGCACTGATGGCGATGGGTCAGGGGCACGGCCACATGGGAGCCCTGGAGGCTGCCAAGCAGGCCATCGCAAACCCGTTGCTGGACATTTCCATCAAGGGCGCACAGGGCGTTCTCTTCTCGGTCAAGGGTGGCGAAGAGCTTACTCTTGGCGGGGTCAACGCCGCCGGCGAGCTGATCTCTCAGGCCGTTCGCAAGGACGCTGATATATATTTCGGCATGTCCATCGACGAGACCCTTGAGGACAAGGTGGTCATGACCCTCATCGCGACAGGGCTCAAGCAGGGCAACCTGACCAAAGCGATTTCAGGTCGGATGGGCGGGATGTCCTTCGGAAAGAAGAAGGCCGGCTCGTTCCTGGGCCGCTAGCGAAGGACATGCGGCAGCAAGCAAAAGGGGCGGCTCGTGAGTCGCCCCTTTATTCGTGTCTGAAGCCGTGGCTTCTTTCGCCAGGCTGTGCGAGCCCACTAAAGCTCCATGATCGCCGACTGGTATTGGACACGGTTGGCGCACAGACGAAAGTCGGGACAATACCTGGCCGTTTCCTAAATGACTTCGCCTTGCACAGACAGCGCAGCTATTAACAGGATTGGTCTGCAGTTATTGTCACGCACTCTTGCAAATCGGGTTCTAGCTTCAGCGTCGAGACGAACGATAAGCCGCATTGTTGGGGTTCATCTGATTACTGCGATTATCATTCGCGGCCTGAAACGCGGGATTGTTGGGATTCATCGAATTGGACCGCTGGTCATTTGAGGATGTGGGCGAAAGAGATCGACCTAGCCCATATCCACCACCAGAGGCCTCGTCAGACGGCTGGGTGCTCGTCACTTCTGCTCCTTCCTCAATCTTCTTGAACTCGGTGATAAAACCTATTAGGAAGTTATCAAGACAATGAGGACAAGTGACTTCAACCCTGTTGCCGTCTACGACGTTGTCGGTAACTAGACCGCCAAAGTAGGTAAGAATCAATCCATCACATTTTGGGCATTGCAACTTCATGAAATTCATGTTCGGAATCCTCCTTGGAAATTGACCGTGTTCGGGGGCCTCGAGATTCTTCGTCGCCGTAGTCCACCTCATCCCAGATTCTACTCAGCCAAAATCCCGCGTATTCTACCGCGATTTCGGTACAGGATAGCATAATCCTGCCCTATGGTCGCTCTGATAGAATGATTTTCAGCCCGCGAAAGAATTGCATCCACCGCCAGATAGTCTGTAACCGACATGAAGACCCTCTACATAGTATCGACTCCCATCGGCAACCTGGAGGACATTACCCTTCGGGCCATGAGAATATTGCGCGAAGTGGCAATGGTCGCGGCGGAA
>JADFKI010000076.1 GCA_022565015.1 Chloroflexota bacterium | reverse complement strand
ATGGGCTATGACGTTGCCGAACTCGTCGATGCGAGACTCCACTCCCGCCAGGCCAGACAGCACTTCGCGAATGTAGGCCGTCGGTCCCTGCTCGAAGAACGGCGCGGCAGGCCTGCGACCGAGCTCCCGCAGGTGCTCAAGCGCGCGCTGGTCACGTGATTCCATACTGGTCTTCTCCCAAGATCGTTGCATAGTCATGGAAGAAGCAGTATATCGGGGCACCGAGCTCATCACAATAGTCCTCGAACCCGGTAGAAGCCTTGCCTAGCTGATGCCCGCGTCTTATACTTCGGGCCGATGGCGCGCGCCCGACCATCGAATCAACGCGCGCGGAGGACATGGCATGGAAGTCGGCTTCTTTACTATGCCGCTGCATCCACCCGGCTCCGACTATACACAGACCCTGGACGACGACCTCGAGCAGCTTGTCGTTCTCGACGAGCTGGGCTACAAGGAGGCCTGGATAGGCGAGCACTTCACGTCGGTCTGGGAGAACATACCCGCCCCGGACCTGTTCATCGCCAAGGCGCTGGCCATGACCAAGAACATCGTGCTCGGCACCGGCGTCACGTGCATGCCCAACCACAACCCGTTCATGATAGCGCACCGCATAGCTCAGCTCGACCATCTGGCCCACGGCCGCTTTAATTGGGGCGTCGGTTCCGGCGGCTTTATCGGCGATTTCAAGGTCTTCGGCTTCGACCCCGAGACGGGCGAGCATCGCAGCATGGCAAGGGACGCCGTCGATGTCGTACTCAAGATGTGGGACGACCCCAAGCCCGGCGTGTACGAGCATAAGTGGTGGCGCTTTACGATACCGGAGCCCATGGACGAGATCGGCCTCGGATTCCACCTCAAGCCCTACCAGAAGCCGCACCCGCCAATAGGAGTGGCCGGCGTATCCCCGAAGTCGGAGACGCTGCGCCTCGCGGGAGAACGCGGCTGGATTCCCATGAGCATCAACCTCGTGCCCAGCAATCAGCTCGCCACCCACTGGGAGGCCGTGCAGGAGGGCGCTCAGAGAACGGGGCGCGTCGCGGACAGGTCGATTTGGCGCATTGCCCGCGAGGTATACACAGCCGATACTTCGGAGCAGGCCCGCAAGGATGCCCTGGAGGGCGTGCTCAGCCGGGATTTCGAGAGGTATTTTAAGCCACTGCTCTCCGAGATGAAGGTCCTATCCCTTATGAAGGAAGACCCCGACATGCCTGACTCTGATGTAACGCCGGAGTACCTTGTCGATAACATCTGGGTAGTCGGCAGTCCGGACGACGTCACGGAAAAGCTCCGAAGGCTATACGACGAGGTGGGCGGTTTCGGTGTGCTGCTGGCCATGGGGCACGAGTGGCGGCCGCGAGACAAGTGGGTGAACTCGATGACGGTCCTCGCCAAAGAAGTCATGCCGAGGATGGCTGAGCTCTCTTAGCATGCCTCGCAAGCAGATGGTCTCATTCTGGGTCCCCAGATATTCGAACCTGTCTCGCTATCTGGGTAGGATGGTTAGTCCGCTGGGGTTGGTGTTGGCCGAATCCAGCGTGATGTCCCCGTCCGAGACGTAGGTGCCGTCCATCTCGTACTTGTAGACCTTCAAGGTCCCCGAGTCCACGGTCCAGATATTCGATCCATTCGTCGTGATGCCGGTCGGTGCGGTGTTCGCCGCCGTGAGGGAAAAGCTGGAGTCCAGCGCGCCCGCCATGTCGTACTTGTATGCCTTCCGGGTCCCGGAGTCCACGACCCAGATATTCGACCCGTTCGTCGTGATGCCGGTCGGCGTAGAACTGGCTCCCGTGAGCGAAAAGCTGGAGTCGAAGCCGCCGCTCATGTCGTATTTGTAGACGGTATCGTCTACTTCATCGACGATCCAGATGTTGCTTCCGTCGGTGGTAATGCCCGCGCCGTCCAAATTAGCCGCATCCTGGAGCCAGTTGCCGCCAGACACAAAATTGGATGCGTACTTATAAGCCAAATCGTCAGTGAGATCGGTCGTCCAGAAGTCCGTGTCGTCGGTGGTGATGCCTGCCGCGCCGCCATTATCCAGGAACTCAGACCCCTTCCAGGTCCCTGCATCGTTGTACTTATATGCCAGGGCGTCGCTGCTATCCGCAACGTAAAGAGTCGCTCCGACCCTGAATACGACCTTCGCGGTAACGCCGTTCGGCGTAGAGATCGTCGCCCTCTCGTAATAGCCCGCCACGACCGATGGAGAGGGGTTGGCCCTGATTATCATCTCCTCGCCCGGATTCAAAATATTGGGGTCCACGACCTCGGCCAAAAGCGTTGAAGCGTCCCTGTAGATCCCGTTGACCGTCCACTCGTTGGCAGCCGGTGAGGCGTCTTCGGTATAGGCAAGGTATGCGAAACTGAGACTACTGGAGTCCCGGAGCTCGAAGATTACGTTCCAGTCTTCGAACTTGGAAAGGGGTTCGTCACCGATGTTGGAAATAGTAATGTCGACCGTTGAGGCCTCGATGATTGTGAGCCCGAAAGGGCCCGCTATGCCCGTGTTCGATCTCTTCTCCAGCCGGAGAAGCTGTGCTTCAAATCCCTCCATCACGCTGACGAACGTGACGAACATCTCGCGTCCTATTAGAAAGAACGTCGAGAGGATCAGCATCATGCTTAGGGAATAAGTTATTACGATGTACAATGGAATTTGCCTTACAGATTCGCCGTTGACGCCTACTCCGCCGGAAATATCCGTCCCCAGTATCGAGTTTAACGTTGTCGCGTCTGGGATTGACCGAGGTCAGCATCTATTTACGATGGGAGTAATCGCGTAACAGGGTGCTTAAATAGCAGTCGCGGCATCGCATAAATGGACTCCGCTCCTCAGTTGGGACACGAATGCGTTATCATGAATCCTCCCAGATAGGATTTGCACCCTTGAGAGACATATGAAACCTGGAGAGATCGTCGTAGCCCGCATGAGTGGGGGCCTGAGCATTGTCAGGGTCTCCTCGATAGAAGCCAACCGCATCACCGTAAAGCTCAGGCGAAACAAGGAAGCCAGACTTCCCGCGGAACGCGTCGTGTTGAGTACCGGCATATCGGCCAGTGGCGAGCAGGACGTGAACAAGCTCCAGGAGCAAAGCGAAGAGATATCCGCCGAGATCGACGTATCTGAGCTGTGGGAAGTCGTGAGAGACGAGAGCGCCGCCCTGGACCTCGACGAGCTCGCCGAGCTGTATTGGGGCGACGAGCCCGAGGCCGCGCAGCGAATCGGCCTGCTGATTCACCTGGACCACAACCAGCTTTACTTCACCAGAGATGCGAAGGGCTACACGCCAAGGTCGCAGGCCGCGCTGGACGACCTTCTGGCCAGAAGGGAACGTGAGACCCAGAACGAACAGTCCGCCGCGGAGCTGTTAGCTCACCTGGCGAGCGGCACTCTGCCCCCGGACACTGATTCGCATCAGCGCACGCTCCTGGACCATATAAGGGGATTTGCGGTTCATGGAGAAGTCTATTCCCGCGCGAGCCTGGTAAAAGGGCTGCTCAACGATCTGGAAAGAAGCGGCGGAGACCTGCAAGAGCTGGCCTTCGACCTTCTGGTGCGGACCGGCATATTCGGGGAAGACGAGCCGCTGGAGCTCGAGCGCGCCGGGATAGAAGAGGCCTTCTCTGAGGCCGCGTTGGATGAGGCGGCAAATATCAGACCAGAGGCGTTGACGGTCGATACGTCCCGCAGGGACCTTACCCAGGCTTATGCGTTCACGATAGACGACGAAGGCACGAGAGACCGTGACGACGCCCTGTCCATGCACGTCGAAGCCTCTGAGGGAGGCGGTCCGGTCTACGTCGTAGGAGTGCACATCACGGATGCCGGGGCCCTGATTCCGGCAGGCGGTGCGCTGGATCAGGAGGCGGACCGGCGCATGGCGACCCTCTATATGCCCGAACGGAAGGTCCCCATGCTGCCGTCGGAGGTCTCGGAGGAGAAGGGTAGCCTGCATCCCGGCGAAACCCGTGCGGCCCTCAGCCTCATCGTGCGACTTTCCGACGCAGGCAAGGTGTTGGACTGGGAGCTGTGCCCTTCAATCGTTTCCAGCAGGGACGCGCTATCATACGAGGACGCCGACGCCGCAATTGAAGACTCGAAGCATCCTCTCAATGAAGCTCTGGCGAATCTCTTCCGGCTCGCCCAGGCCCTTCGCGCAGCCCGTGAAGAGGCCGGAGCGGTAAGACTCGACAGGCCGGAGATGTCCATCAAGCTTGACGACGAAGGAAATATCCTGGTGGATGTCGTGGCGCGGACGACGCCCGCACGGATGCTCGTCTCCGAGTTCATGATCCTGTGCAATTCGCT
Source organism: Chloroflexota bacterium (assembly GCA_022565015.1). Lineage (GTDB taxonomy): Bacteria > Chloroflexota > Dehalococcoidia > Lucifugimonadales > JADFKI01 > JADFKI01. The sequence goes on along the minus strand of JADFKI010000076.1, from coordinate 8,295 downwards.
AATGGCGGAGTTCTGCATCCGAGAGGATATTCCCGCCTCATTCCGCTCACAGCCTGCGCCGGACCTCAGCGAATTCGATTCCGAAGTCGGCGGTTTTGGAGGGATGCCGGAAGGCCCTCATCGCTGGTACCTGATGATGAAGAGACTGCCGCCCGCAGACATTGGCACGGTCCCCCTGGCACACGGCGGACTTGGTGTCCCTGCCTATATCCAGGTTACATCTCCGCTTCGAAGGTACCCGGACCTGGTGATGCAACGACAGATCAGCCACTATCTGGAGAGCCGCGTGCCGCTATATTCGACCGAGGAGATAGCATCGGTCGCGGGAAGGGCCGACGTGCAGCTTCGGGAGCTCAGCAGGATCGAAGAGGATAGAAGACGCTACTGGTTCCTGAAACGCATCAAGGGTCAGGCCGAAGAACCGGACGGGCGAGATGTGGTGTTCGACGCCGTCGTGCTGGAGAACGAGCCGAGGCGTATCGCCCTTCTCGAGCTGGCCGATTACCCCTTTCGAGTAAGAGCGCAGCTTCCCGATTCCATAGCAACGGGCGATGCGGTGGTCTTGCAGCTTCGTGGGACCGATCTATGGCAGCGTATCGGGTATTTCATTCACGTACCCAACTCCCCGAATTAGAGCGGTCGATGCCCCATATTATTTGGGCGGATGTGGCACGTCGTACGTGATTCCTGGGGAACTTCCATCACTCTTGCCAGGGTGACGGCCTACCGGACGCGATTCGGATCGGGCCTGGCGGGAACATTCTTGCGAGAAGAGGGGCAGGCCTGGTCCCGTTCTAACATCTCGGCTTGCTCTGCAGTCCAGGCCGGTCCGCGTCTACAATCCTCGCGGCAGGCTTGCCTACCAAACGCCCGAGGGTTCGGGTGGGAGATCAATCACCCCTCAGCCTTTCGGCCATATCGATGATCAGGTGCTGGTCCTCTTTGGACAGGCTGCGATACGCCTCCAACAGGTATGCCTCTCCCTGATCATCCGAAGGGGCTTTGGGAGGCGAAGGAGAGCCGAGCTTTGTCGGCTTACGGTGGGACCTTTCTTCCAGGATTTTTTCGACCCTATCCAAGAATTCGTCCATATCGAATGGCTTGATCAGAATTCCATCCGCTCCCACGTCCATGTTCTTAAGCACTTCGATCTCGCTGGAAACACCGGACATCAGAATTATAGATACGTCTGAGTTCTTGCGGGCAAGCCTGGAGAAGTGATAGCCGTCCATACCGGGCATCCAGATGTCGGAGACCACGACGTCTGGGCGCTTTTCACTGAGTATGCGCAGCCCCTCCTCGCCGCCGGGGGCCATGTAGGCAACGTATCCCGCCTCTTCCAGCCACTCGCACATCATCGTGCGCAGATGAATCTCGTCGTCAATTACCAGGATTTTGCCATCCATATTACTGTTCAACTCTCATTTTGTAATCTTACAGGGGCATGGAGCCTCACCTTATTAAATCGACAAATTTCCCAGGTGAGAAACAGGATTTCGCCCCGATACAGTGTGCAATCGGTAGAATTCCTATGGCTGACGCCAGAGCGGGTGTCCGATTAACGAACCCACATTGGCGAGCCCACCTCATCCATACCGGGGTCGCAGGATTCCAGGCTGCATTTTTTTATGGTGCTCCGGAAGACCTAGCGCTGTCTAACAGGCGGCTTCCGGCACTCGCCACCGTCGAATGAAGGATTGCGGCATCGCCTCCGTCCAAGAGAGCCGACCGGCGCGGCGGAAGTTCAACCTACGGTCGCACGCCGCCAAAAGCAGGCGGGTAGGAACATCTGCAAGACGTCCGATTTCGGATATCAAAGTGCGATCAACTGGCTTTTTTAAGACCGCCGGGCGGGCGTACTGTTTCATTCTTCCCAATTTGCCCAGCCTCGACTGATTATAGAGCCTCGCGTATTCAGCCTTCTACAAAAAGAAGACTGTCAATAACGCAAACTTTCCAATTCCGTTTTACATGATGCCTCAGCCGCGAAGTGCGTGGGCCGGCAGCCGGGCTATGAGTTGGGAGCAACCGTACCTGTTTTTTCGAGACTTTCAGTTATGTTGGGGGCGCTTCAAGGCATTTTCTTACCAATGTAATGGCACTGTCACGGTCCAAGTCGATCGTCGATTCACGGCTTGGGCGGCCGGATTTTCAAAATGAGTGAGGAATCTTCAACAAGCGTCCAACTACATAGGGGAGTCATGTACCGGCCTGTTTAGACGACAGGATTTAAAGGCCGATAAAGATTCTAAGTTGTGCTTTAACGAAGCATTGATGACCGGTTAACCTGTGATGGTTAGCCTAAATTGTATGGGCGCGTAGGCCGCGAAATGTAAATAGTCTACCTACGGCGTGCGCCCTTTCAGATTCTGAGAAATATGATGGCCGAACTGAGGTGGCTATTTGAAATGTGGATGAAGAAATTAGCACAACACTATGAAAAGATGCGGTCAATTTACCCGAACGATCGACTCATCGTGCTATTCGACATCGACGGAACAATCCTCGACATGCGCTACATGGTCCTCAACGTGCTCTACTCCTATGACCAGACCCACGTTACCAGCTACTTCAATGGTTTGAAGCTTTCCGACATCGATGTCCACGAAAACCATGTCGAATCGCTACTTAGCCGCATGCAAATCCCCGATGGCAAGGCTAAAGGCATACTAGACTGGGTGACGGGTAATCTGTGGACACCCAAGAATCTGTTGGATGCCCATCTACCATTCTCCGGAGTCATGGAGGTCATGCGATGGCTCCAGATACAGCCGGATACCTACGTTGGCCTTAACACCGGAAGGCCCGAATACATGAGAGCGGAGACGCTTCACTCTCTCAACCATCTTGGCAAGGAGTACAAGGTCAGATTCACGGACGAGCTTTTACACATGAGCTCAAACGAATGGGAGGCTTCGATGGAGCAGCCAAAGGTGGAGGGGGTCCGTTATTACCAGGACATCGGGTTCCGCGTGGTGGCCTTCATCGATAACGAACCCGATAACCTACTGGCCGTGTCGGAAGCCGAAGGCAACAGCGAAATCATGCTGCTCCACTCAGACACGATATTCGAGACGACGAGAGGGCATCTCCCCACCTCATCAGTGAGCGGCAACCATTACGACCTCGCTCAGCTGATTGACGAGAAATCTCTACCAAAGAACATCCAGCTAGTCTGGCACGGCCTGAACGACCGGGCCAACCTTCTACAGTTTCTGGCGTCTGATGTGCAATGGGGCGAGGTGGACGTGAGGCTTGACCCGAACACCGGCAACCTCATCCTGCGTCACGACTCCTTTGACCGAACGCCACTCCAGGACCAGGAAGACCTGCTGACCCTTGACGAAGTCCTGAGCCCGATAAATGCGCTTGGCAGGTCCATAAACCTCGACCTCAAGGAGGGCGGTCCTCACATCAGCAGGGTCATTAGCCTGATTGGCGAGTACGGTTTCGAAGACTCTCGCGTATGGTTCAACGCAAGCGTAAATGCGCTGGGGGAGAACGACTTCAGACGATTCGCGAGCGAATTTCCTTCATCGGTGGTGCAATGTCCGATAGATTCCGTCGCTCCCGTGATCACAGCCTCTCCCGACGAGGCGAAAAGGACGCTCGATGAACTCAAATCCTGGGGAATCAACAGGTTCTCCCTGAAATGGTCTACCTTCAACAGGCGGCAGGTAATCGATCAGCTAGACGACTGGGGATTCGAAATCAATATTTACAACGTGCCCGACCTTGAATCATTCCTCAAGGCGGTGTTGTTGTTGCCCACGTCCGTCACATCGGATTTCAACTTTCCCCAGTGGCACTACTTCGGCCGGGGCAGCGGTGAGAACGGCGAATACGTGCCTTTGGACCAGGTACAGGCCAGCGCCTGAGTCTCTTCCGTTACTGGCGACCTTGCCGTCGCCCTCTAACATCGCCCTCTGAAAGCGTGACGGAAGAGAGCTGTCGCAGGATTGACCGGCCATTCCCTGTCCGTCGATCAGGACTTCATTACCAATTAGGGCGCCTCCAACTACGTGACGACAACGTCTTGTTCCCCTGCGAAGCCATTCTTTTTCTTTATGGGGAAGCTTCGGGTCGCGTCGCACCTGCTATCACTGGCATCCGCCGTGACAATGATAGGATTTGCACAAGGCCTCGGGACCGCCGCACTGCCGATATGCTACAAGCGGTCAGAGTGGATGCGCGGCACGGCGACGTTGCTGGATTTCTCTTGCTGATATAGCCACGGCCAGTTGGGGTCGTAATCAACTATGCGGTAGCTGAAGGTCGGCGTGTTATCGAGGTGACCAGAAAGCGAGGGAACCTTCGGCAATCGAGGTTACCACGGGGTCTGGGCCGATGTCCACGACGTAGATTTGAGGCCCAGTCTGCCGATTTAGAGATACAGATATGCCATCTTCCCGCAGAATTCCGGCAAAGACCAGCGATCTGCTGTCAGGTGACCAGGGTGAATGGGAGTGAGCAAACTGGTCAAAGAACTGGAAGATCGTGGATTGGTCGGGCGCAGGAGCGAAATCGATCAGGGGCCAACGCTCACCGGTATTCATATCCAGCATCATCACGCGTAAGACGCCTCTGTCCTGGGTCAGAACGATATAAGCCAACTTTGAGCTGTCAGGCGACCAAAAATATGCCAGGATAGTTCCCGTGACCTCTATGGGTTTCTTCGCCCCATCTGGTGCGAATATAGAAATGTTTTGGAATATGGGGGCATTCTCTAGTCTGGACTTGGCAACTGCCAGGGAATATCCATCGGGAGACCAGAGAAAGGCCGCGTTCACCGGAATCTCCTCTATCAACGTCCTCTCGCCAGTCTCGACGTCGGCGATGTACAGACCTTGAACGCCTGATTCGCTTTGTAATAAGGCAACCTTGCTGCTGTCTGACGGCCACCAGGCGGGTGCTCGATAGCCGATACCCTGACTTGAGAATTCGGCCACGGACTGTCCGGTTGCCGCCTCAACAAGAAAATGGTCAACGCCGGCGTGAACCATCATGTATCGGGAGTCCGCTGACCAGGAGGCATAAAGGGGAGACTCGCGAAGTACGACAGTTGCATCTTTATCATCAGAGATGTCGTCGAGAAACAGTGTCAGTCCCTGCGATACGGAAGCCATGAATGCCAGGTGAGAGCTATCGGGAGACCAGATCGGATAGTGGGGCATGCCGTTCAGAATTGGCCCCATCCCTGGTTCGTTCGTATAGATAACGCGAGTTTCGCCGTCCGCCAGATGACTGACGTACAGTCTCAGCGTCCCCGGCCTGTTTTCCCCTGAAGTTATGCCGGAAAAAGCTATCTGAGCGCCATCCGGCGACCATACAGGCCAGGTGAAGAAGCCTTCTTCCGGGCTGATGGTATCCTGAATCGATAAACCGTCCGGACTTATGGTGTGTATTTGGCCTTCGAGATCAACATAGGCAATCAGGTTCACCCTCGTCTCCGGGGGTAGAGCATCTCCGCCGGAAAATATTCCGCCATTGCTTCCGACCAACGCTATCACCGCGATAAACACGGCGAGGATGACTATGAAGGCGTAGAACCTGCCGGAAGGCTTCACTTTTTCTCGCTCGCCGGGTGATTACGAAATCAGATGTATGTTTCCAGGCTCCAAGGCTCGCGGAAACGGGGATGCATCCCTAGCAGGGTGTTGAAAAACTCTTTCCACAATCCCTTTGGCACACTTTCGAGTAAGGAAAAGTAACAAAATTGTATCTGAGGGACACCCTCAGACTCCCGGCAAAGGGGCTTGGCCCCTCTGCACTCCCCATTTTTCATCAGCCTGCTAGGGTTGCTGTCATATTCCCCTGATATTTCGAGTCTACTCGAAATATTAAAAGCCGCCGGAATCGCTCGACGGCTGTATTCGCTGGCTCCATCCTGGTCGGGGTGGCCGGGATCGAACCGGCGACCTCCTGCTCCCAAAGCAGGCGCGCTCCCGCTGCGCTACACCCCGCCCGAATCACGTGTCGATTGGCACGCCCTTCCTCTTGATGATACCCAGTCGATACGCGGGATGACAAGGGTCATGATGCCTTAGCGTTGCCATCAGATGGCATGCAGCCGTTCGGCGACTTCTAGAGGTCGGGGTGGCGCGTGTGCCATTCGGTCGCCTGCTCGTAGGCGTGGCCAATCCTGAACAGCAGGTCTTCCGCGAACGGCTTCGCGACTATCTGCATGCCTATTGGCAGACCGGCCTCCGAAAAGCCGCAGTTCACCGACAGCGCGGGCAACCCGGCAAGCGGCGCAGGGCTCGTGTACCGCCTGCGTCCAAGGTCCAGCTTGCCCTGATAGAACCCCCCCGGCTTGCCCGTGGATGCCTCGATGGTCGGAGCGGGCACAGGCCCCGTTGGCATGACTATAACGTCGTGCTCTGCAAGTACCTCCATCAGCTCACGGCGTATCAGCGCCCGGGCCCGCTGCGCCTTGATGTACGAAACGGCGGGCGTAAGGCTGGCGGACTCCAGTCTCGTGCGGGTGTTCCAGTCGTAATCGTCCGGCCGCGTCCTGAGCCATTCGCTGTGGAAGGCCGCGCAGTCTACGTCGGCGTTTGCGATGAACACCGCGCCGCTCCTCTCAGAAGTGGGCAAGGACACCTCGTCGGACGACGCGCCGAGCTCTATCAGGACACCGACGGCCTTCTCGACGGCCCCCTTGACCTCGGAGTCCAGCGCCTCGAAATCGAACATCTCCCGCGGCAAGGCCACTCTTAGACCTGTGATGTCACCGGTCAGCGCGGCAAAGTAATCGGGAACGGGGGTATTGGAAGAGGTGGCGTCCCTTCGGTCATGGCCGGCGATGGCCTGAAGCATGATCGCGCAGTCCTCCACGGTCCGTGTCATTGGCCCCACCGTGTCCAGCGACCAGCACATGGGCACGACCTTATGGCGCGTAACGCGGCCATAGGTCGGCCTGATGCCGGCCAGGCCACAGAAGCCCGCGGGGCCTCTAATCGAGCCGCCTGTGTCGGAACCCAGCGCTCCCGCGCAGAGGCCGCCCGCCGTCGCGACGCCTGAGCCGCTGCTGGACCCACCGGCGGTATGCTCGGTGTTCCACGGATTCCTTGGCGTGCCGTAGGGGTGATCGATCGTGCCGCCGATGGCAAACTCGCTCAGGTTCAGCTTTCCCAGGAGCACCGCGCCCGCCGCGTCTAAACGCTCCACGAGAGTCGAGTCCTCGTCGGGCACGTGGTCGGCCAGCACCCTGGACCCCGCAGAGGTCAGCACGCCCCTGGTGTAGATGATGTCCTTCACGGCGACGGGTATGCCGTGCATCCGACCCCTGTATTGGCCGCTCTGAATTTCACGCTCGGCGGCTCGTGCCTGGGCCATCGCCGCGTCGGACATGACGGTGATATAGGCTCCCAGGCGCTCGTTCTGGGCCTCGATGCGGTCGAGATAGGCCTGCGTGACCTCGACCGGCGAGATCTCTTTGCTTTTGATCCGGCTGCCGAGGTCCGCGATGCTGAGATAGTGGAGGTCTGCGCTATTCACTGGCTGGCTCCTCGATACTGAAGGTCAGCGCCGGCTCGACGCCTTCGAGGGCCTCGGCAGTTATTTCGTCCAGCTCCTCCATGACTGCCGCGAGACGAAAGGCTATGGCCTCGGCCCTCGCGTCATCCACGTCTAGGCCGGCCTGCGCGGCCAATCGTAGTACGTCGTCCTTCTTCAGGTTTGTCATTCTTTCGGCACCTATGCATGAATTACTATGGCTTTCATTTCAGATGGCTGCTGAAAAATCCCCCTATGTGAAATCGGTTAGTTCAGCTTGTCAAGCTTAATTGGTTTGCTCTGTTCAAGCGTTCGTTCCAGATTATCTGCCTTACCGCTTTCCAACGCCTGAAGCGCCCCCAATAAATCGGGAGGTGGAATAACAAAAACGTTTCTAATGGAGGCGACCGGCATCACTGCCGCTAGCACATCCTCCGTTTTTGCCCCAGGAAGTGCGTTACCGAATGTTATTGCTTCGTTATATAGGTAGACGCCTTCATTGAGCTTGGCGGTGCCGGCATTCACCCTTTGCCAGTCTCCAAATATGGTCCAGGCTGGTCGAAAACTAATGGTTTCGCCGTCTTGGGTGACGATTGATAAGTCAGGAATTGAAGCGAATTCTTCGCCTTTCAAGTTGTCCAAAGTGGCAAGAACATAATAAATGTTAGCGGCACCCGTGTTTCTACGATGATCCTCGATTCGTTCAATAAACACGTGATTTTCGGGAGCGGGGATGACATAACGATACTTGGCTCCATTGTCTTCATATCCGTAAGTTCCGAAGCCATCTCTGGAGCT
>JADFKI010000075.1 GCA_022565015.1 Chloroflexota bacterium | reverse complement strand
AGCATCTTGAATCCATTGGCTCCGCTGGCCCTCAGGGCCCTTGCCGGGCGTGGATCGAGGTTCTCTACGACCTCCGCTCCAAGCTTTCCCACGATTCCGTAGTTGTGGACTGCCAGCGCAATAGCTCCCGGCAGTATTCCAGGCGATAGCATGAACACGATTATCATGGCCCAGAGCAGCTCCGGCACGCCCCTGGAAAAGGCGAAGGCCCCTCGCAGCAGGAAATACGCGGGTCTACCAAGCCACGAGTTCGACCCCGATAGCTCGCCGAACGCCACGTTTCTGGCTGCGGGCAGGAATGTCAAAAGCACGGCCGCTCCCGCGATGCCGATAGCCAGGACGCTCATGGCCAGGGTGTCTATCGCCTGAAGGCCGCCTCTAGCCCACGCCTCCCCTGTGAGAAAGGCGGGCCTGGAGTCCAGGCCGATACCGGCGAGCCGGCCAAGAAAGTCGCCGACGCTTCGCCACGTGTCTCCCAGGAAGAGGTCTGCGATTCCGCTGTCGCCGGCACCGATGATGTAGCCCCAGGAGGCCGCCGCGAGTATCCCGAACGCCAGATAGGAGGCCGTGGCCATGCGAATTCGAGGGAGCGAATGCCTGGCTGATTTCGGCGCAGCCAGCTCCCGGCTCACGAAGTCAGGCTCCTGCGGACGAGCGTGCTCCAGAGGTCCACCAGCGTTATTATGCCAACGAGAAAGAAGAGCAGCGTCCAGACCTGACCGTAGAGTAAGTCGTCAAGCGAGAGCTGAATCTGGTATCCCAGCCCCGCGATGCCGATGAAGCTGAGTATGGCCGCCGACCTTATGCCGCACTCGAACCGGTAAAACGAATAGCTGAGCATGTCGGGCAACACCATGGGCAGGCGGCCGTAGACCAGTACCTCGAACTCTGACGCACCTGTCGCTCGAAGCGCTCTCAGGGGTTCCTCAGGGACGTCCTTGATCATGTCGGAATATATGCGGCCTAAAATTCCAGCGTACGGTATAGCCAGGGCGAAGATGCCGGCGATCGGCGACAGGCCCACCGCGACCACGAACATCCACGCCCACACCAGCTCGTGGACGGAGCGAAGCAGGCCCAGCACGAATCGGACGCCCGTGACGCTGACGACCCGTCCCGTCCTCGATCGGGCAAGCACGCCGGAAGCCACGATTCCCAGGGGCAGTCCCACCACGACGGCCAGCGTTATCCCTGCGACGGCGAAGCTTATCGTCTTCCATGAGGCCACCAGGGCCAGCTTCAGGAAATCCGAGGAGAGATCCGGCGTGAATATCGATGAGAAGATCTGTACGGCGAAGCCTGCGCCTCCGGGATGAAAGACGCCCCGGCCCCAGTCCACGGACGTCAGGCTCCAGATGAGCGCGGCAAGAAGTATGAGTGTTAGGACCCTCCGGCGCTCTAGAAGGCTACTGCCTGTCGATAGTCTCATCCTGCAGACCTTCGAGCTCGTAGAGCTCCTCCAACATGACCTCAGTCAGCCAGTCGATGGGCAGATCGAATTGAGACTCACCGTTTCTCAGCCCGATGATCCGATCAAAGTACGTTCTGGCCAGCTCCATCGAATGCATGCCGGCGATAAGTGTCTTGCCGGAGTCGTCGGCTATTCCGGCAAGCATACCCATCAGGTCGTCGGCGCGCGCCGGATCGAGGGAGGAAACGGGCTCGTCGGCGACGATAATCTCCGGGTCTTGAAGCAGAAGCCTGGCGATGGCCACCCTCTGCTGCTCGCCTCCCGACAGGTGTGACGTTCGCTCCCCCGACTTTTCGGCGATGCCCACTCGCTCCAGCGCCTGAATGGCTGCGTCGCGCTCCTGCGGCCACACCAGGGATACCAGCGAACGCAGAGTGCTCCATTGTCCCAGGCGTCCGGCGAGGACGTTGTGCAGCACGCTGAGCTGGGGGACGAGGTCGTACTGCTGGTGGATAACGCCTACGAGTTTCGAGAGTTTCCTTCCAGGTCCTAGGTCGGAGAGGCTGCTGCCATTCAATTTGACGTCGCCGGAATCGGGCTTGGTGACGCCGGATAGGATGTGAAGCAATGTGGTCTTGCCGCTGCCGCTTGGCCCGACTATCGCGATCTTTTCACCGGGGCTAATTTCGATGGACGTAGGCGCCAGGGCGTACCTGCCGTTGTACGACTTGGCGATCTGATGGACCTCGTAGACTGCGCCTTCACCCCTATTGGCACCTGCCTGGGTTGCCACTATTTCACAATCCCCAACGACTCCGCTACCTCTCGTATCGAATCGTAGTTGCCGTTTTCCGACGCGACGAACGAGTCCGTGGAGAAGAGCTCCAGGATCTCAGCCTGTTCACCGTCGATGGACAGCAAGGCGTCGCGCAGCCTGTCTGAAAAACCGTTCCCGAACGTGTCGTCCAGGTCACCGCGAATGGTCCAGTTGTAGTCGAAAAACGGAGCCGTGGTCTCCAGCACTCGCACCTTGCTCAGATCGACCCTGCCCCCTTCCACCGCACTATCCCATACCGCTTCGCTCAGCACGCCAGCCTGAAACGCGCCGCCTTCCACGAGCTTCCACGTCTTGTCATGGGACCCCGAATAGCTTGGAGGGCCATTGAAGTCCGCATCGGGCTCTACCCCCGCCTGTCGAAGGAAATGCCTCGGCATCAGGTGGCCCGACGTCGAGCTCTCGCTGCCGAAGGTAAAGGTCAGGCCCTTCAGGTCCCCAAGCCCTTCAGCGGTGACCTCGGCCTGAACGATGAACTTCGAGTGGAACTCCGTGTCGCGGGGCCTCTGGGCAATGGCCCGCGAACCAGGCGCCGCGAGGCGGGCCTGGACTCCAGTCAGTCCGCCGAACCAGGCCATTTGAATGTCGCCCTGCTCGAAACCCGTTACGGCGGCGGCGTAGTTGACGGTAGGTACGTACTCGACCTCCACGCCGAGCTCTTCGCTGAGGTAGCTGGTCAGGACCTCGTACCTACGTGCGAGGGTTGAGGCGTTCTGGTCGGGGATACCTGCTATGGCCAGCACCTTGGCCGAGTCGCCACCCTGGCATGCCGTCGCTAACATGGCCAGCAAAATGGCTGCGGCTCCCAGGTAGATCGCTCTTTTTATGGTCGGCTACACTCTCTGAAATAATACTGCTATAAAGTAGATTAATAGTAAGCATAGGAATAGTCAATATCACTCCGGTGTCAAAGAGTCCACGGGGGGTGCGCTCTGGGCGTGTTGTTTACTTGAGCCAGGGACGCAGAGTAGGGTCAGGGGCCTCGGAACAGTGGTCTGAAGTCTTCAACTGGTGCAATCGAGAGGGCCAGAAGTTGGAGGGTGGGACTTGCTGATAACAGAGACGGGTCAGCGAAAATTCTCGTAGAGCTTGCTCTCCTTGAGGTCGACGACCTGAAACGGCAGCCCGCTGTTTCGCGCCACTTGCCGGCCTTCGGGCGTGACCAGCAACGTGCCGCCGCTTCCGACGACCTTGCCGTCCTGCATGATGGGCACGCCGGCGACGATGGTCATGACGGGCTCGCTGATGAGAGGGTCGAGAACGGTAATATCGGCGTCGGCACCCTCGGAGAAGTGGCCCTTGTTCGGAAGGCCGAGCATTCTGGCCGGTGTCCGTGAAAGCTTCGTGACCATTTCCAGTCGGCTCAGCGCGCCGAACTTTACCAGGGCCATTGTGCTTTGAATGGCAACGTTTCGGGGATGCGAGCCGCCGTCCGTACTCACCGCGTCGACGCTGAACTCGTCGTCATCCGACTTCGCCGTGACCAGCCGAAATGCCGACGAAGGGAGGTTTACCGGGAAGCTCATTCCCACGTTCGTGTTGGCGGCCTCAAATAGGTTCAGGGCCTCCTTGCCCTTGACGTACAAGACTTCGCTGCCCTTCTGGGCCACAACGGAGGCGTAGCCGTCCAGGATCGCCTCGCGCATTCCCTCGCGGGTCGGCTGATAGCCTCTGAGCCGCAGGCAGTTTCGGGGCACGTTCGCAATTACGGCCCCCTTGGCGTCGCAAGTGCCGTTGGTGCCGTTCTGGACCGCGTGGTAGGCCTCGGAGTTGAGCTGCCCCTTCATGTCGTCCAGTATGGCGATGGCCTCGTCGCACTCATCATCGGCGTCTTCGATGACTCCTCTGCAGTATGAGTTGACGTGGCAGACGTGCAGCCTGCCCTTACCTACGAGCTGTGGGATCTCTCGCAGGCCTCCCAGATGGCTTCCGGACTCGCGGGTGCCGATGTGAAACGCTATGTAGGCTAGCCGCGCGTTACACTCTGCGATGATCTTGGACGTCGTCTCGGGTGTGAAGGGATGGTATCCGCCTAGCATCTTGATTCCGAAGCAGCCCTGAGAGAGAGCGTTGGACACGATGTCGGAGATCTGCCCGGCGTCCGGTTCACGCGTTGTAATAGTCGAGCCTGGTATCAGCGCGAACAGGCCGGCGACGTTCAGGCCCGCGCCCTTGCGCTTGATGCCGTCGATGAGAGTCTGCCCCGTGCCGCCCATGTCCAGTACAGTGGTCGTCCCGGCCTTCGCCAGCATGGCGTAGCCCAGGGCCGGGTCCCAGTTCCTCGAGAGGCCCGCGACGTGGGCGTGGGTGTCAATCTGTCCCGGCATCACCCACTTTCCGGACACGTCAATCGTGCTGGAAGACTCCGTGGAGTCGATTTCGGGAGCGACCCTCTCGATGTGGCCCGAAGCAATGCCGACATCCCCGGTCTCCTCGAAATCGTTGGCCGGGTCGATGATCAGGCCGCCCTTCAGTATCAGGTCGAATTTCGCCAAATCCCGCCAACCGCCTTCGTGATATGACTTCGTAACTGTCGCAAAAGATGGTTCGACAAGCTCTCCGACGAATCGGAGTCCGAAGATATACATGCTAGGGAGTTGGACACCACGAACGGAGAGGGTTCATTCCGCCCGTTCGTCCCGAGCCTGTCGAAGGATGGTCCATTCTGGATAGACGTTTTGAGATCGTTACTTCGTATGGGGGCGGATGCCGCTCCAATTTTCCATCCCGTATATATTACATCAAGCGGCCATCATTGCTTGAACCAAGACACCACAGGTTGATATTTAGCGGCGGTAGATACAAAATGACATGCAGAATGATAAAACATAGCTATTCGGAGGAGTGAAAATGAAGATTGGGGCGGTATTCCCGCAGACAGAGATTGGCGAGGACCCTTCGGCGGTCAGAGATTATGCTCAGGCCGTTGAGGCCATGGGCTTCGATCACCTGCTGGCATTTGATCACGTCGTCGGGGCTAACGCCGCGACTCACGCCGACCTCTCGGGGCCCTATCGACACACCCATGCCTTCCACGAGCCACTCGTGCTCTTCGGATACCTGGCGGGCATTACGCGACACATCGAGCTCGTCACCGGAATCATCATCCTGCCGCAAAGGCAGACGGTGCTGGTGGCCAAGCAGACGGCGGCCGTGGATGTCTTGAGCGGAGGCAGGCTCAGGCTTGGCATCGGCATAGGTTGGAACGACGTCGAGTATGAAGCCCTGGGCGAAAACTTCAGAAACAGGGGCCGCAGGTCCGAGGAGCAAGTTGAGGTATTGAGGGCCCTGTGGACCAACGAGCTGGTTACCTACGAGGGCCGTTGGCACAAGATATCCGACGCCGGCCTCAACCCGCTGCCGGTCCAGAGGCCGATACCAGTCTGGTTTGGGGGCCGGGCAGAACAGGTGATCGAGCGCGTCGGACGCATGGGCGACGGCTGGTTCCCCCTTGGGAGTCCCGCCGACGCCGCTCCGCTGCTGGACAAGATGCGAGAGCACGCCCGCCGGGCCGGCAGAGACCCGGCCTCCATAGGAGTCGAAAGCTGGATATCCATCGGCGGCAAGACACCCGACGATTGGGTGAAGGACGCCGTGACCTGGAAGGAGCTTGGGGCGACGCACCTGTCCGTCAACACGATGAACGCCGGCCTGAAGTCACCGCAAGACCACATCGACGCCGTCCAGCGCTTCAAGGAGGCCGTCGAGGGGGTCTAGCAAACAGGACCGAGCAAGCGGATTAGGAAATTTGTGCATCCTCCTCTCTTTAAGGGAGAGGACCGAGGTGAGGGTGACCGGCGACAGGCCGAAATTGGCTTTGTTCACCGGCAAACGGACTCGCTGCTCTGAATCAGGCTTTCAAGTGGGCGGATAAGCTAATCGTCGGAGGAGGGGGCGGCCCCGTTCGCCTGAGGAGGCCGAGGCCCGAAGACCTCTTCGATCTGGTCTTCTTCGATGGTCTCATATTCCAGGAGGTACTTGGCGATCTTGTCCAGCTTGTCCCGGTTGGCCGTGAGCTGCTCCGTGGCTATCTTGTGGGCGGCTCCTATCAGCGCATGAACCTCATCGTCGATCTCTTCAGCAATCTGGTCGCTGTAGTCGCGCTGCTCGTGCAGGTCCCTGCCGAGAAATACCAGCTCCTCCCGCTTGCCGAAGGTACGCGGACCCAGCTTCTTGCTCATGCCCAACCTGGTGACCATGTTTCTGGCGATGTGGGTGGCCTGATCAAGGTCGTTGCTCGCGCCGGTGGTGATCTCATTGAAGATGAGCTCCTCGGCGGTCCTGCCCCCAAGAGCTACGGCCAGCTGGGCCTCCAACTGCTTCTTCGAAACGAGGTTTCGGTCTTCCTCGGGGGAGAATCGCGTATATCCGCCCATGGCCCCTCTTGAGATGATCGAAATCTTGGCGACGGGATCGGCGTCCGGCAGAAGGAAACCGACGAGGGCATGGCCCGCCTCGTGGTATGCCGTTATCTCTTTTTCTCGTTCGCTCACCACCCGGCTCTTGCGCTCGGGACCGGCTATTACCCGGTCTATGGACTCCGCGAACTCGTCGGGGGTGATGATCGTCTTGTTGCGCCGCGCCGCCAGTATCGCCGCCTCGTTTACGAGGTTGGCTAGGTCTGCGCCGCTGAAGCCCACGGTCTGCCTGGCGACCCGCTCCAGGCTGACGTCCTCGGCCAGAGGCTTGCCCTTGGAATGCACATTGAGAATCTCGGTGCGGCCTTTGATATCGGGGTTGTCCAGGACGACGCGACGGTCGAACCTGCCCGGCCTGAGCAGAGCGGGGTCGAGAATGTCGGGCCGGTTGGTCGCGGCCAGTACGATGACGTTCACGTTGACGTCGAAGCCGTCCATCTCGACCAGAATCTGGTTCAAGGTCTGCTCGCGCTCGTCGTGACCGCCTCCAAGGCCCGCGCCACGATGACGCCCGACGGCGTCTATCTCGTCAACGAACACGATGCACGGCGCGTTGCGCTTGGCCTGGTCGAATAGGTCACGGACTCTCGCTGCGCCCACGCCTACGAACATCTCCACGAACTCGCTGCCGCTTATGGAGAAGAAGGGCACGCCCGCCTCTCCGGCAACCGCCCTGGAAAGCAAGGTCTTGCCCGTTCCGGGGGGGCCGACGAGAAGGACGCCCTTGGGTATCTTGGCCCCGAGGCTCAAGAAGCGCTCCGGGAACTTCAGGAACTCGACGACCTCCTGAAGCTCCTCCTTGGCCTCCTGAACGCCCGCCACGTCCGAGAAGCTGACGCTGGGGCCGTTGCCCACGAACATCTTCGCGCGGCTGCGTCCGAAGCTGAAGGTCTGGTTGGAGCTGCCCTGGGCCTGGCGCATCATGAACAGCAGAATCGCGCCGAAGAAGATAAGCGGCAGGAAGTTGATCAGGATGCCAAACAGGCTGCCAAGACCGCCCGAGCCC
Source organism: Chloroflexota bacterium (assembly GCA_022565015.1). GTDB lineage: Bacteria > Chloroflexota > Dehalococcoidia > Lucifugimonadales > JADFKI01 > JADFKI01. The sequence continues at coordinate 4,951 of JADFKI010000075.1, read as the reverse complement.
TTGACCTGTATCTGAACGTCGGACGCCAGCGGGTCGATTCCGGCCTTCTTCAGTATCTTCACCATGCTGGAGCCCTCTTCTTTGCGGGAGGTGAATGTCTCGCCGCTGGTGGCGAAGATGGTAAGACTGTCGCGGCTTACCTCGATGAGCTCCACATCGCCTCTGGCGGCCATGTTGACCACCTCGCTGATGGGAATCTCACTCGAGCCGCCGAGGGGATTTGAGAAAAGAGTAAAAAAAATGGCGAGAACGGCCACTATTATCAAAAGGTATATGAAGCTATTCCGCATGAGACGGGGATTCATCCTACCTCCGAGGACTAGTTCACCTCTGCACACGACTGCCAAGCGGTGAAGCCGTCAACATTTTACAATATGGCCGGTGGCAAAGCAAAGCTACACCGACCGTCATTACCCACTTTTTGCATACACCAGTCGCCACACCAGGTAAACGTCATAAGGATTGTACGCCGAAAGCCCTCGCGTGGATTGTGAAGGCGAGCATACCAGGCCAGGCGATCGTCCACGACGGCCGTCATTAACTGCATCACCGGCGAAGAATACAGGCCGCCTAATCGGACAGACAAATTGGCAGCAATGTGCGACAATCTTACAAAATGCGCCCCGGCTTTCGATATTCGAGTAGGTCGGCCTAATAAGGGTGTTCGGAGGGCTGCCGCAACATCAGCAAAGGTGCGAATCACACATTCAAGCTGGTCGATAAATCGATGCGTTCATAAACCTGTTGAATTGGAGGGACCTCATGAGAACAGACCATATCAAGAATCGCAATATGATCATGCAAGTGGTATTGACGATCGTGACCCTTGGGATCTATTCCATTTACTGGTTTTATTCGACGCTCAAGGAGCTCCACATTGCCAACGGCAAGGAGGATGCCGGGGAAATCCTCTGGACCATATTGATGTTCATACCGCTGGCGAACCTGTTCGCTCTATGGCATTACTCAGAGGAATGTGCGGCCTTCACCGACGACAAGTATCCCACCTTCCTTATGTTTATCCTCTGGATATTCTTCTCACCCGCGGTGTGGCTCCTGACGCAATTGGAATTGAACAATGCGTCGACTTCTCCAGCCTAGGAAGTTGGTGAGAACCCTCCGACACCCGACAGTAAGCTCGTTCACCCGTCGCCTGGTTCTCCGAGCTTTTATGGCCGCAATCAAGGCCGGTAGAGGTGAGGAGTACAATTATCATCTATCGATTCGTTTTCTCAAGTAGGGGCGGAGCCTTCAATTATCGTGAGATGTTGAATATGATAGTGGAATGAACAGAGCACACATCTCCCATGAGGGCGCGTCAGGTCACGAATGGCTGGACCTGCTCGACGAGGAGGGTGTCGAGTGCGTCGTGTTGTCTCGTGAATCCGACATCGACGCGATGCCCTCGGACTCTCTGCCTCACGTCGTCTTCCTCGACCTCACGGCGTTAAGTCGTTCGGATGCCAAGCGGTGCGCCGAGAGGTGCTCTAAATTGAAGCTACCGACCATCGCCCTCGTCTCCGAAGGACAGCTAAGCGGCATAGACTTAACACTTGGATTTGAGGACTTCATCGTCACGCCGCCCAGTCCGCCGGAGGCGCTTGCCAGGGTAAAGCATGTCCTGTGGCGTACCCGGTCCGACGACGATGAGAACATAATCCGCGTCGGCGACCTCGTGATCAACCCGTCCACCTACGAGATCACTTTGAGAGGCAGGCGGGTGAACCTCAGATTCAAGGAGTACGAGCTTCTCCGATTGCTCGTGGCCAACCCCGGGCGTGTCTACACGAGAGACGCGCTGCTCAGCAGCATCTGGGGTTACGACTACTTCGGCGGCACCAGGACGGTGGACGTGCATATTCGGCGGCTGCGAAGCAAGATAGAGGACGCTGACCACTCGTACATCGAGACCATCTGGAACGTCGGCTACCGCTTCAGAGACCCGACCGGCTAACACGAAAGCCGATAGTGTCTCAGCCTTCGTAGTAGAGTATTCTCCCGCTTATCGACAAGCCGTGACTCTTCCATAGCAATAAGGGACCGTCCCAGAAAAGGCTGATGCGGCTTGTCTATCTCGGCGATTAGCACGACTTGTCGCCCCACCTTGGGCGGTGTGCTATAGTTTGGCCCTCGGCATACGTGTGCATGGCGAAGAACTTCAACTTGGACTACACCACTTGAGGAACCTTGCAGAGAGGGCAAAATAATGGCGCAGGAACGAGTAGTATTCATGAACGGGGAGATTATCCCGGATAGCCAGGCGACCATATCCATCCACGACCGGGGATTCGTCTCCGGCGACGCGGTCTTCGATACGACACGGACCTTCGGCGGCAAGATCTTCAAGCTCAGGGAGCATATCGACCGGTTCTACGAGTCCATGAAGTACATGCGTCACGAACCGGGCATGACCAAGGAGGAGATGATCGCCGCCACGTTCAAGGTAGTCGACGCCAATCTGCCCCTCATCTCCGACGACGAAGATTTTTGGGTAACGCAGCGGGTGACCAGGGGCGTGGCGCAACCGGACGGCAGCTACAAGCCAACGATCATCATCGAGTGTGTGGACCTGCCCTTCAAAGAGCGAGCGAAGTACTATCGCGACGGCATGCCGGTCGTCGTGCCTTCGATACGGCGCACACCCCCGGAGGCCATGAGCCCCAGGGCCAAGGTCCACAACTACATCAACCTTATTCTCGCCACTCAAGAGGTGAAGGCACAGAACCCGGACGGCTGGCCGATTCTCCTTGACACCAACGGCAACCTGGCCGAGGGCCCCGGCAGCAACATATTCCTTGTGAAGGACGGCGTCGTAATTACGCCCAGGGAGCAGATGGTGCTGGCCGGCATCAGCAGAAGCACCGCCATCGAGCTGGCCCAGGAGCTGAACATCGACACGCGGGAGGCCGACATCGACCTTTTCGACGCGTATACGGCCGACGAGGCGTTCGTGACGTCCACGAGCTTCTGCATATGTCCAGTCGCTTCCGTGAACGGCTCAATCATAGGGGAGGGCGGAGTGCCAGGCCCCGTCACCGACAGGCTCATGAAGGCATATAGCGGCCTGGTTGGCATCGACATCGCCGGGCAGTACCTTGCGCGTCTGGAGGCCTAATTTCCCTTTGACTGACCACGAAGCGCGCTCTTATAATTATAAGGAGAGCGCGCGATAGAGGTTGGTCATAGTATGGATGGCAACGAGGCCGATATTTCGACGACCGGCACTCGTGGGTCCAGCGGGCGCGGAAGCGCCGACTCGGCCCTGAGCGAAGACGACCTGCTGGAGATGTACCGCCAGATGGTCCTCTGCCGCACCCTGGACGAGCGCATCTGGACGCTGAACCGCCAGGGCAAGGCCGCCATCGTAGCGTCGGCGCAGGGTCACGAGGCTGGCCAGATCGGCAGCGTGTGGGCCCTGGAAAAGGGCAAGGACCTCTTTTACATCTACTACCGAGACCTCGCCGCCATGCTCACTCTGGGTATGACGCCGCGGGAGATCATGGCCGGTTTCCTGGCCAAAGAGGGAGAGCCCCTGAGCGGCGCGCGACAGTTCCCCACACACGGCGCCTACCCCAGGCTTGGTCTCATTAACCTATCCAACGTCGTCGGCACTCATTTGCCCCAGGCGGTCGGCGCCGCGCTGGCGAGAAGGATGCGCAACGAGGACGGGATCGTCATCGTCTATTTCGGCGACGGCGCATCCAGCGTGGGAGACGCCCACGAGTCCATGAACTTCGCGGCCATACACAAGCTGCCCATAATATTCTTCTGCGAGAACAACAAGTACGCCACGTCCACGCCACAGCGACTGCAGATGAACGTCGATTCCCTTGCATCCCGGGCGGAGGGCTACGGCATGCCCGGCGTGTCCGTCGACGGCTGCGATGTCGTTGCCGTTTACGAGACGGTAACCGAGGCTGCGGGGATAGCCCGGTCCGGACAGGGCCCCACTCTTATCGAAGCGAATGTAGAGCGCTATCTGCCCCACACGAGCGACGACGACGACACGCGCTATCGGTCCAGGGAAGAGATTGAAGAGTCCAAGAAACGGGACCCCCTGAAGCTGCTCAGGGCCCATCTGACCGGTCTCGACGTACTCAGCGATGAAGAGGACGAGAGATTCCATCGAGAGGCCCTTGAAGCGGTAAACAAGGCAACCGACGAGGTGGAGGCCGCGCCCTATCCGGACACGGACGATTTCTTCGAGCATGTTTACGGAGGACAGCCATCGCAGTAAAGAACGTCATCGAGGCAGTCCACGACGCCATGCAGGAGGAGCTCGCTAGGGACGAGAGGGTCTTCGTCATAGGTGAGGACGTTGGCATCAGGGGCGGCGTATTCCTGGCCACCGACGGCTTCCTCGAGCAGTTCGGCGAAAGTCGCATAATCGACACGCCGCTGGCGGAGTCGTCCATTGCAGGCATCGCGCTCGGCGCGGCCATGCACGGCTTGCGGCCCATCGCCGAAATCCAGTTCGCGGACTTCATCTGGCCCGTGTTCAACCAGATCGTGGGCGAGGCGGCCCGCGTCAGGTACGGCACCAAGGGCCAGCTACAGGTCCCCCTAGTGCTTCGCACGCCCTACGGCGGCGGCATTCGGGGCGCGTTGTACCACTCGCAGAGCGTCGAGGCTTACTTTTACCACACGCCGGGACTTAAGGTGGTCGCGCCGGCCACACCCTACGACGCCAAGGGACTGCTCAAGAGCGCGATCCGCGACGACGACCCGGTGATTTTCCTGGAGCACAAACGCACGTATAGGCTGGTGCGCGGAGAGGTGCCGGACGAGGAGTACACACTGCCAATAGGCAAGGCCGACGTGAAACGCGAGGGCGAAGACATGACCGTGGTCACCTACGGACTCATGGTGCACCACTGCCTGGAGGCCGCGAATGAGCTCGCCAACGAAGGGATAAACGCCGAGGTCGTGGACCTTCGCACGCTGCGACCCA
>JADFKI010000074.1 GCA_022565015.1 Chloroflexota bacterium | reverse complement strand
GATGTATCGGCGAGGTGGGCGTCGCGCCTCAGCACGAACTCAGAGACCTCCTCGCTGCGGCCGAACTCCTCGAGCGCCGCGCGATAGAAGCCCAGCTTCTCCTCGATGTAACCCGGCGTCGCCCCGGGAGTGATTACCCATGCGTCCGCCATCTGGGCCGTGCGCCGAATGGACGCGTCGACCCCTGCGCCCATCCACATTTGCAGGGGCCGGCTCAACGGCTTCGGGCTGATGGATACGCCATCGAAGGAGTAGTGCTTGCCGTGATGGGAGGCGTCGTTCCGGTCCCACAGAAGCCGCATGATCTCAAAGGTCTCGACGAACCGCGAGACCCGTACGCGCTGCGGCGTCTGAAAGGCGTCGTGGGCCTCGGGCTGATGTCCAAGGCCGGAGATCATCGTTACGCGGCCTCCGGTAATGACATCCAGGGTCGCGAGCTGCTCCGCCAGCAGGATCGGGTTGTAGAAGGGCAGCAGAAACAGCGGCAATAGCTGCATGTCCCCCGCGTATGCCGCCACGTGGGACATGGTCGGCAACACCTGAAAGTAGTGGTCGGACGTGACGTGGTGGTCGCCCAACGACAGCGAATCGAAGCTCAGGTCGGCCATGAGCTTCACCTGCTCGATAAGGTTCTCCATGAGCGCCCTGCTGTCGCGGCTGCTCGAATAGCTGGTCGTTAACGACATACCTATCTTCATAAAATTCATCTCCAATAGGATTGCAACCGTCGATAAGGAAGCTAAAAAAATTCAATTTCCCTGCTTGATCATGTCGGCGACGCGCTCGCCGATCATCATGGTGGTGACGTTGGTGTTGGCGCGGATGCAGTCCGGCATGATGGAGGCGTCCACGACCCGCAATCTTTGGAGCCCGTGGACCTTGCCGTACTGGTCGACGACCGCTGCCGGATCGGAATTGGGGCCCATCTTGCACGTCCCCGAGATGTGGTGGCTGGTGGTGACCTCACGCATCATCCATGCGTCCAGCGCGTCGTCCGATTCAAGAGTTGCGTCGGCGGGGCGAATCCGCTCGTCGATAATGGCGCTCAGCCCCTCGTACTCCGCCAGCTTGACGCAGATGCGCACGGCCTCTCTGAGTCTCCATCGGTCGAACTCTAGCTCGAGAAAGTTGTAATCGAGGAAGGGCTGTGTTTTAGGGTCGTCCGAACGCAGGCGTAGCTCACCGCTGCCCATGGCCAGTTCGAGTGTGCAGGTCATGCCGATTCCGACAGGCACCAGGGGGTCGCCGCCAAGGACGAGACGCTCCGTCGCCGCCGATAACGGGTGGACCAGCATGTCGTTGGCAAACTCTGAGCCCGTGGCCGTATACCTGAGCGTAAACTGAAGCCGAGGTGCGGTGATATCCTGGTCAAAGCTCGCTTTCGTCCTCCACAGCACCTGCACCTGTGGGTGGTCTCGAAGGTTTTGCCCAACGCCCGGAAGCTCGTGAAGAACGGGTATGCCCATTTCGGCCAGGTTATCCGACGGCCCGACTCCCGAGAGCATGAGTATTTGCGGCGAACCGATTGGGCCTCCGCTGAGGACTACTTCGCCCCCGTGGACGGTAAATACCTCGCCGCCGCTCTCGACTTCCACTCCAACCGCCCTGTCGCCGTCAAACACGACGCGGTGAACGAGGCAGTCGCCCCTAATGGTGAGATTGAGTCGGTGGCGCGCCATCCCCAGGTAGCCTATGTTCGTGCTCCAGCGAATCCGGTTTGGATGGTTGAACGGAGTAGGGCCCACGCCCGTCGAGTCCGGGCTGTTATGGTCCGGGCAGTCCGCAAAGCCGTAGGCCCGGCAGGCCTCGTAGAACGCCCTCTCGTCAACGAGCCACTCGTCGGGCTTGAAGCGCCGCACGATTATGGGCCCGTCCGTGCCGTGGAAGTCGTCGGCATAGTCGGTGTCCGTCTCCAGCTTCCTGAAATAGGGCAGTAATTCCTGGAATGTCCATTCGTCGTTGCCCCAGGAGGCCCAGCGGTCGTAGTCTTCCGGCACGCCCCTCAGAAATATCATGGCGTTGATAGCGGTCGACCCGCCCGTGACTTTGCCACGGGGCACGAGCATGGGGCTCGCCTCGTCGGTCGCCCTGGCAACGAAAGTCCAGCGGTGCTTGCTGGCGACATTGCCCATGACACCGAGTTTTTCGGAGCCGTAGCCATATTTGACCTCGTCCGGCAGCGAATCGATGTCTGGATAGTCGTGCCCGGCCTCAAGCAGCAGCACCGAGACATTCGGGTCCTCAGTCAGACGCGTAGCTAATATGGCCCCCGCGGCCCCCGCTCCTACGATTATGTAGTCATATCTCATTGCTGGATAAATACCTCAACCGCCGGCCGCTCCCAAACGGCTTTGGGCGGCTCATGGTTCGCAGTGCAACAATATTCCCACAGGCCGATTACGTCAACCTCCGACGCGTGAGCGGGTTGCTCCTCGCGCCCGCTACTCCTGTTGGCCAAAGGGTTCTGGCTTGCGATCGCTTCCCGGCCATTTCGTGTAAACTGTCGGAAAAATGAGGCCAAAAAATTCGATGCCATTCTTTTTCATACAGTTGGCCGACCCTCAGCTCGGCATGTTCTCGTTCTTCAGCGGCCTTACGGAGGAGGAGATCGAAGAGCGAAGGCAGCGCGGGATAAATGCCCGGAAGGCTCCGAAGGTCATAACCGGATTCGATGATGAGACCAGGCTGTTCAGCCAGGCCATCGAGGCCGCCAATCGCCTCAGGCCTGCCTTCGTCGTGGTCTGTGGCGACATGACGCACGAGCCGGAAGACGAAGACCAGGTCGGGGAGGTCAAGAGGATTGCCGGATTGTTGGACCGCGGCATTCCACTCTACTGGGTCGCCGGTAACCACGACGCCGGCAACACTCCCACTCCGGAGACGCTCGCACGATACCGAGAGCGGTACGGCGTGGACAACTACTCCTTCGACCACGGAGGAAGCCACTTCGTGGTCTTGAATAGCTGCGTCGCCTTTGATGCCGCCGACGTTCCCGATGAGTGGGACGCTCTGGTGAAGTTTCTGCAAGAAGACCTGCAATCGGCCAGAGACTCCGGCTGCGAGGACATCATCGTGTTCATGCATCATCCCCTGTTTCTGGACCATCGAGACGAAGAGGACGGGTATTTCGTCATTCCCAAAGAGCGCCGCTCGGTTATTCTGGAAATACTCAAGGCCCAGGGGGTCTCCGCAGTATTCGCCGGACATCTCCACAGAAACGTCTACGCGTCAGACGGCGAGCTTCAAATTATTGCGACGGCCGCCGTGGGCTACCCCCTGGGAGACGACCCGTCGGGCCTGCGAGTCGTGAGGATGTACGGAGATGCTATCCAGCACGATTACTACGGGTTTGACGAAGTGCCCGAGTCGGTGGAGCTATAGTGGATGACCATTCCCTGGCCCTTTCCCTGCCGGCAGCGAAGGTGCTAATATGGCGTACCGTTACGTCGCGTTGAAAGTCTGAAAAGGAGTCGGATATGGTGCAGCAACAAGAACGAGTTGAGGTCGAGGACTGGGTCCGGGCAGAGGCGAGTCTTGGCCGAGCCAGGTTCGTGACCCAGGGTTGCGACGCCAGCGAGGTCGAGGGCATTCTGGGACGGATACGCACGGTCGATGACTGGATTCGCGTCTGGTCGGAGTCCGGCGCCGAACACGAGCAGCGGGCCCGCGAAGCCGAGGAGAAGGGGCGTACCCTCAGCGCGGGCGAGGCTTACGTTCGGGCCAGTCTGAGCTACCACTGGAGCAAGATGAGATGGGCCGGCGTTCTCGACAACGAGGAACGATACCATGAGGCGCACACGAACTCCATCAGGACCTATGAGAAGGGCGCGGCGATGCTCGACGGGACCTTCGAGCGCGTAGAAATCCCTTACGAAGACATCTCGATTAGCGCCCATATTCGTAGGCCCTCGGACGTGGAAAATCCGCCCGTCGTGCTTCTCGTTCCGGGCATGGACTCGGTCAAGGAGGAGTTCTGGCAATGGGGGAACGTGTTCCTCGACCGCGGTATGGCGGTCGTCGCCTTCGACGGTCCCGGCCAGGGCGAGACCAGAGACAAGATGCCCGTTCGACATGACTACGAGACGGCGGGGAAGGCCATCATAGATTACCTGGAAGGACGGGATGACCTGGACGCCGCAAGTATCGGCGCCGTGGGAGTCAGCATGGGCGGATATTACGTCCCGCGCATCGCGTGCTTCGAGGATAAACTCAAGGCAATCATCTCGATAAGTGGTTCATTCGTCGTCCGCACGACTCCCGAAAACCCCGGCAACGCGGCCAACGCCTGGTGGAGGTTCATTGCCTGGGCCAAGACGGCCGAGGAGTCGGCGGAGATACACGGAAGGCGCAGCCTGGAGGGCATCATCGGCAACATCCGTTGTCCCTACCTCGTGGTGAACGGTAAGCTGGACGCCCAGAGCTCCTACGTCAACACCGAGGAGATAGCCCGGGAAGCTGAAAAGGCCGGGGTGCCCGTCGAGTACGTCCTGTACGAGGACGGTGCCCACGTGTGCTTCAATATCCCCTACAAGTGTCGACCGCTGGTTGGCGACTGGATGGCCAACCGGCTGTCCGGCGGATAGGGGGCCTGTCTGAGTCTTCGAGCAGAAGCTCTCTCAGGTGGCGCTAAGAAGGCCGCCCTTATCCCAGTCCGGCGAAACTACTATCGGGCTTATCAGACGGTCTATGAGGAAAGTTATTGATCCTCAAAGGACCGAACGCACCAGCCCTCCGTCGATCAGCATCGTCGTGCCTGTGATGTAGCTCGCCTTATCGGACGCTAAGAACGCGACCAGTCCGGAGAACTCGTCGGGCCGTCCGATGCGCCCTAAAGCAGCCTCACGACCCCGCGCTTTCAGCGCGTCCTCCACCGAGACTCCCTGAGAATTAGCCCTGGCCGTCGTGTTGGCAAGCATTCTGTCCGTGAGAATCGCGCCGGGACAGACGTTGTTGACCAGGATGTTGTCTGGACCAAGCTCTTCAGAGAGGCTCTTGGAGAATGCGACCACTCCCATTCTGGCAGCCCCTGAAAGCGCGAGGTTGTCTATTGGCTGATAAACGGTGCTGGACAGAATGTTGATGATGCGGCCTCCGCCCTGAGCCTTCATGTGCGGCACGCACTCGCGGGCCATTCGGACGAAGAACAACAGCGATCTCTGGATGGTTATGTTCCACGTGTCTTCGTCCGCGGTAGCAGCCCTGGCAAGAGGTGGGCCGCCGGAGTTCGCCACCAGTATGTCGAGCTTCCCAAAGTGATCGACTGCGGATGCAACCAGGTTGTGGATCGTCTCGTTGCGGTCCAGGTCGCCCGCATAGACGAAAACCTCTGCCCCGGTGGATTCGCGAATCTCGGATGCAGCAACTTGAAGGTCGGCCTCGGTCCGGCTGCAAATGACCACTTTTGCGCCTTCCCGAGCCAGCTCCTCCGCACAGGCCCTTCCAAGCCCTTTACTCGCTCCACCTACCAGCGCCACTTTTCCGCCAAGGTTCAAGTCCATATTTGAATCATGTCCTCCCGTCGTTATCGCCGTGTAACCATATCGCAGCCAGGCTGATTAGGCCAGTCAGCAGTATCGAATTCGATATATCCCTGTTAGCCGCCCAGCCTGATATAACACTCTCTTCCAAGAGGCGAAGGTGTTAGAATCCCCTCGACCTGCCCCACGATGTTACTGTCGACTACGACAACAGGGTATACGTCATGGACAGAGAGAACGACCGTTGTCAGGTCTTTGACGTCGACGACAACTACCTCACCGAGTGGCCGAACGTGCCCGGGCCCAACGATGCGGTAATAGATGATGACGGCATCATGCACATCGCCACGGGACACGAAGGCATTCACGTGATGTCCCTGGACGGCAAGCTGCTCGGGACCTGGAACCAGAGAGGCGAGAGCCTGCCTCAATATAATGATACATTACGGATATGACGGTTAGAGATGCGCGCAATTTGACCTTTCAAGATGTCGGCCTTGGTGAAGGAGATTGAGGTGCCAGGCAGATGAAAATCGCTTTCATTACTCACAGCGTCCATGTGCATGGAGGGGTTCCTAATTACGTTTTTTCCCTGGCCAAGTCAATGGCGGCAGACCACGAAATTTCCCTATTTTGCGTCAACGTCGAAGGGCTAAGAAATGCCGATATACACCATCGCAAAGTCTGGGGCTTCAACGGCGACGGATTAGTTCACTCCCTAACATTCTCTCTAACCAGTGCCCTTCTAATCTTCTTATCGCGATTCAGGGAATCGGGCGGATTCGACATCATACACACGCATGGCAATTACACCGGACTAGAAGACGTCATGACATCTCATTTTTGTGAGGCCGCGGAGCTCGAACGATTGCGGACTCAAAAATTAAGAGTCCCGCTATTCCAGAAGCTTCAGCGATTGGGCACGACCTTTCTGGAGAAGCAGATGGTCAGAGGGGCTCAGGGAAGGGCTCTGATCGTGCCATCCGGACGCATGAAGCTTGACATGATCCGACAACATGACTCGAAGGCCGACAGTATCTTTGTTGTGCACAGCGGAGTGGACTCGGAGCGATATGACCCGAGGCACATCTCACTGTATAGGACCGATGTGCGTCAACGTCACTCCATTGGCAAGGATGCCTCTGTAGTATTGTTTGTTGGCGGGGACTGGGAGAGGAAAGGGCTGGCTTGTGCCATTATCGCCCTCTCACTCATGGACTGTCCCAAAACTGTGTTGCTGGTGATAGGCCAGGGAGATATTGACGCATACGGGCAGATCGCACGTGAGCGCGGAGTCGAAGGCAGAGTGATTTTCGCCGGCCTGAAAAAGGAGGTCTGGAAGTATTATGCGGCCGGCGACGTGGTAGTGCTTCCGACTCTAAACGAGGCTTTTGGGCTCGTAGTTTTGGAGGCCATGTCGATGGGCCTGCCTGTACTCGTAAGTAGCCTCGCCGGAGCTTCGGAGCTGATCGAGGACGGCCTTAATGGGTTGCTGATCAAAGACCCAAGCGACGCCTCGGAGATCGCCACCAAACTCGACGCAATCCTATCAAACGAGAGGCTTAGGAGGCTCCTGGCCGAAGAGGGGCGGCAAACCGCACTAAAATACACCTGGGACATGGTAGCCCGAAAACACGTCGAAGTGTATAAATGGGTACTAAGCAGCAGATCCACGAAGTGGTCTCCCCCTGGGCCCAACCGGCAGGTGGGACGATAAGGAGCCGGCAAGCATGCCTCGCGATCTCCCCCTGGGTAACGGGCACCTGCTGATCAACTTCGACGGCGACTATAACATTAGAGATATCTATTACCCCTACGTTGGCAAGGCCAACCACAGCCACCGCTGCATATCGAGAACCGGCATCTGGGCGGAGGGCCAATTTTCCTGGCTGAGCGAGTCTGGATGGCTGAAACAGCTGGAATATCTGCCGGACACCCTCGCTACTAATGTGGTGGCAACCCACGAAAAGCTGATGCTGAAAGTCGTGGTCAACGATGTGGTTGACTTTCATCGCGATGTGTTTTTCCGTCGTGTAGAGGTCTTTAACCTGGGCCCCACGCCCCGTGAGATACGTGTCTTTTTCCACTACGACTTCCGATTCTGGGGAGTAGGCAATGGGGACTCAATACAGTACGATCCTGATGACGACGCCCTAATCGCCTACAAGGACGATTGCTATTTCTTGATCAATGGTTCCATAGGCGATGTCATTGGCATTTCAGGCTGGACCACGGGAAATAGGGATGAAAAGGGCGAAGGAGGCTCCTGGCTCGATGCCGAAGATGGAGTCCTTGGAAGACGTGCGTCGTCGTCTGGGGCCGTCGATGGAGTCATAGCCCTCCACTGGCCGAACCTGGCTAAGGATGAAAGCACGGTTTTCTATACCTGGTTGGCAGCAGGACGAGACAACGGCGATGTCCGCATGCACAACTTAGTTGTAAACCGTCAAAAGCCTCAGTATTTTATTGACCGCACCGTTAATTACTGGCGAGCCTGGGTAAACAAGGAAGACATAAAATTTCACGACCTCCCGGAAAGCGTGCAGCGGCTCTACAAGCGAAGCTTACTTATCATCAGGACCAATATTGATGAGCGGGGCGGGATTGTCGCCGGCAACGATTCGGACCTAACGGCGTTGGCTAACGGCTTCGAGTCGTACTCCTATGTGTGGCCGAGGGACGGGGCGTACATAGCCAACGCGCTCGACAAGGCAGGTTACGCTTATCTGGCCGCCAACTTCTATAACTTTTGCGCCGACGTGATTTACACGGGTCAGTCACCGTGGCAGGTCCAGGGCATCGCCGATGACGAGGGCTACATGCTACATAAGTACACCCCGGAAAGGCGTCTTGCCTCCAACTGGATGCCGCTTGTGGACGAAGAGGGTAACCGTCACCTTCCCATACAAGAGGACGAGACCGCTCTAATCCCCTATTGCCTGTGGCAGCACTATGGAAAGTTTCGTGATATTGAAAATATTAAGCCATGGTTCCTCCCCCTTATTATTCAGACGGGCAACTTCATGTCAAACTTTCGAGAGCCTGCCACCAAGCTTCCCGCCCCGTCGTTTGACCTTTGGGAGGAAAGGAGGGCAATTTACTCTTACACGGCGGCCACGGTATGGGCTGGGCTTCAGGCCTGTGCCAACTTTGCCGAGATGTTCGGGGAGCAAAGTGATGCACTAAGGTACGGTCTCGCGGCAGCCGAGATCAAGGAAGCGTGCGAAATACATCTGTACGATGAGGAGAAGGGGCGGTTCCTAAAGAGCATCACTGTAAAGAATGGTGAAATTGTGGAGCGGGATGACAACGTTGATGCCAGTCTATACGGCCTCTGGTACTTCGGTATGTTCGAGCCTTTAGATCCTCGAATAATAAGAACCATGACGGATATTGAAGAAAAGTTACTGTGCCGGACAGAAGTCGGTGGGTTGGCCCGATACGTGGGTGATGAGTACAATTGGGATCCCACCCTGGACGAAAGACGAAGCGAAATACCCGGCAACCCCTGGTTCATCTGCACGCTATGGATCGCGCAATACCGCATCGCCAGGGCAAGGAGTCTGGAAGATTTGAAACTGGTGATTCCCTGGATCAATTGGGTCTGTTCGAGAGCTCTTCCCAGCGGGGCCCTGGCAGAGCAGTTGGATCCTCTGACCGGTAAGCCGGTAGGAGTCTCACCTCTCACCTGGAGCCACGCCACCCTGGTCGCAACCGTCCAGGAGTACATCGATAAGTACGAAGGCCTGCAAAATGGCCACCGCGAATGAACGCGGATGTGCCCGACAACCTCATCGAAACTTGTTCCCGGCTTCTTGTGGGCGTAGAATACCACCAGTTCCCGATAGGCAACAAAGAAAGAGGTTCTTGTCATGAAGCTGGCTTTGCAGTACGAGATGCAGCGGCCTACCCTGGACGACCACCTGGTCCTCCAGGAGACCATGGAGCAGTGCATCCTCGCCGACGAGGTAGGGTTCGACTACCTCTGGTTCGTCGAGCACCACTTTCTCACCGGCTTCTCGGCGTCGCCCAGCCCCGATCTTATATACGCCGCATTGAGCCAGCGAACCAAGCGCATCAGGCTCGGACTTGGCGTCGTCATACTTCCCTACCACCACCCCAATCGCGTCGCGGAGCGCGTGGCCATGCTGGACCACCTGTCCGAGGGCCGCGTGGACTTTGGGACGGGCCGTTCCGCCCCCTACGAGCTTTCGGGCATGGGCATAGATCCGAGAGACAGCCGGGACATGTGGGAGGAGTCCCTCACGATAGTGCCCAAGATATGGCAGTCCGACTGGTTCTCATACAAGGGGCGCTTCTGGGACATTCCCTCCCGACAGATACTTCCCAAGCCCTACCAGAAGCCCCATCCGCCTATCTGGGTAGCGGCCCTCCAGCCGTCCACATACGATATCGCCGCCGAGAAGGGCATAGGTGTGCTGGCCTTCGGGTCCAGTGCGCCGTCGTCCCTGGAGCCGTACGTCAGGGCATACAAGGAAAAGGCGGCCAAGGCAACGCCGGTGGGCGCTTTCGTGAACAACCAGTGGGCCAGCTCAACCCTGGGCATCTGCCTCGAAGACGATAAGGAGGCGAAGGAGCTGGGCGCCCAGTCCCTGAAGAATTTCTTCGGACCCGACCGGCCCTACGTACAGGGGCAGAAGGACATCTACGCTCAGCTTCTGGAAAAGTGGGGAGGTGTGCCCGACCACCTCAAGCAGAACTTTTCCAGGTACGTGGACGTGGGTCTGGAAGAAGAGAAGGCTACAGAGTCGCTGGACTTCTCGGGCGGGGCCGCAATTGCCCATAAAATCTGGGACGAGCTCGACGCCGAGACGCTGAGCGACAGGGCCGTCGTCATCGCCGGGAACCCCGACTCTTGCATCGAGGCCCTGAAGAAGCACGAGGCCACGGGCATCGACCAGATGATGATCATGATGCAGACGGAGACCATCCCTCACGAGAAGGTGATGGAGTCCATTGAGCTCTTCGGCAAGTACGTCATCCCCGAGTTCAACAAGACTGAAAAGGTGACATCCGGCCCGTAAGGGCGACGCGACGGTGCGTCCACGGCTTCCGGCCTGATGCGGCAGTCGCCGTCGTGTTACTTCTGACCATGCCGTCCGGCGATATTTGATATGGGCTGCCGGATGGAAGGACTCGAAATCCTCTCTGAGCCTGACAGCCGCAGGCATTTTGTTTCAGCTCCATTATTCTTCAGATAGGCAGCGGGCCAATATTTTCCGTCGCTCGTGGTCGGCGGCGCCCCGGCCATCGGCCACGGCTCCGTCGAGATTCTTTTCATTCACCGTCAGATAGAGCACCTGAGATAGAGCACTTGAGATTTGGAATATCGAGTCTTCGACCAGTCCCGAGACCGCGTCCTGGTGCGCCTTTCCTGAAGGTTGGATTTTGCTAATGCTTGCCAGACCCATAGGTTAGTTCCCCGCTCTCCAATGTGGCATTGGCGCAATGAGCCAGTGTAAATCCCCTTGATAATGTCGAGCGGAGATTGGCATCATAATCTGTGGCATCCCAAACAGCTGGATTCATGATGAGCCCTGGAGCCAATATGCGAAATATCGGGTAGAACGACGACACGGCGCAGTGACAATGCCTCATCACAACACGCTGGCGAATCGACGGGACGCTTTTTGACACCTAAGTAGATGATGCACCACGGTAGGTACTCATCATGCAAAACACACGGGGCTCGAGTATGCCGGTGTCAGGAAGAAGAGCAGACCAAGACCGACTGCGTTTCGAACCGAAAGCCTCCATCACCCAACGGAAGCTCGGTGATTTTGAATAGCAGCACTAGCTGGTCTTGCCCGATGAAACCCCGGATGTGATCGGTTGACCGGGAGTGATGACATGACAAACTGGATGAAAACGCTGGCGCTGCACTTCAACAAGACCAAGCGCCTGTACCCTCAAGATACCCTCATGATCCTGTTTGATATCGACGGCACCATCGTCGATATGCGTTTTCTGATCCACTACGTGCTTCGTGAGTTTGACCGGCTTCACGGCACCGAGCTCTTTGGGGACCTGCAGGTCGTCGACATCACGGTCCACGAAAATCATGTCGATGAGCTTCTGGAACAGCTGGAAATTCCGAAGGATCAGCAGCATCATATTCTTGAATTCTGGTGCGACCATCGATGGCTGCCAGATTCTCTGATGGAAGCCCACAGGCCGTTCGCCGGAGTAATGGAAATCATCCGCTGGTTCCAGATTCAGCCCAACGTCGTTGTCGGCCTAAATACAGGCCGGCCGGAATACCTGAGGGCGGATACGCTGCGCTCCCTGAACGCGATTGGCCGAGACTTCAGAGTTTCTTTCAGCAGTGAGCATCTGTATATGAACCCGAACGAGTGGGAGCAAGGAGTAGCTCGGTCGAAGGCGGACGGCATTCGGCGTTTTCAGGACGAAGGGTTCAGGGTGTTCGCCATGGTGGACAACGAACCGGCCAACCTTGCGGCTGTTTTCGAATTGGACGGCTGTGACGAAATCCTGCCCCTTCATGCGCACACGATATTCGAGTCTGAATGCGGCGATCTGCCCTACTGCTCGGCAAGCGGAAGCGACTACGTGTTATCCGACCTGGCAACCGAAGACGACCTGCCGGACGACGTACAGTTTGTGTGGCACGGCGTCAACGACAGGGCGAACCTACGGCAATTTCTAGGCTCCGACGTCGAATGGGGAGAGATAGACGTTCGCACAGACGGCGACACGGGCGATCTGATCCTGCGCCACGACTCCACGACCCCTGATCAGGAAGCAGAAATGGCCCCCGTGCTAAAGCTTGATGAGGTGGTCCAACGCCTTATCAGGTTCGAAAAGTCCATCAAGTTCGACTTCAAAGAAGGCGGGCATGTGGTGGATAGGGTAATAGGAATACTCAAGGAAGATGGTATAGGTTTAGAGGAGCGAAGACTCTGGTTCAACGCCAACGTAGAGGTGTTGGGGAAAGAGGGATTCGAGAGGCTGCGGCAGGCCTTCCCGGCGGCGATAATACAGTGCCCGATCGACTCCCACATCGAGGGACTTATTGATGCACCAGAGGACGTAAGGCGCATGCTGTCGAGTCTCAGCTCCTGGGGGGTCAGTAGATTTTCAATAGAATGGGGCAGCCCCGAGCTATTTCAGGTCCTGGACCAGCTCAGCGACTGGGGATTCGAAACGAATGTGT
>JADFKI010000001.1 GCA_022565015.1 Chloroflexota bacterium | reverse complement strand
AGCTTTAGCTGACACCCGACCGGGCAGTGCGGGCACGTCGTGGTGATTGTTTTGACCGCCTTCTCCCACTTGTTGTCGCGCTCCACCAGAGCGCCCGTTGGGCAGACGTCGATGCAGGCCCCGCAGAACTCGCAGCCCGACTCCAGCAGCGATGTGCCTTGCGACGTGCCTATGAGGGTACGTCCGGAGCGCTCCAGAAGCGTCAGCGCATTATCTCCCCGTATCTCGTCGCACGCGCGGACGCATCGCACGCAGACGATGCAAAGGTTCATGTCCATTTCCCAATAGGGGTCGCTGACCGCCAGGGGCAGGTGGCGGTTGTTGTATACCAGGGGCGAATCCATGTCCATTTCGAGAAATCGGACGGTGTCTTTTAGCTCGCAGCGTTCGTTCTTCGGGCAGGTGACGCAGCGGTCGTTGACGGAAACGTGCCTCAGGCAGGTGTCCGACGGGCCGCAGAGATCGATGCGATGGCACGTCAGGCACCCGTGGGGATGTTCGGAGATCACCATGTCCATGATTCCCCGTCGGAGCTCCACGAGCTCGTCGGAGTTCGTGATCACGCGCATGCCGTCCGAGACGGGCGTGGTGCACGAAGCCGGGCTTCCCGGCAGCGCCCTGTATTCACCGTTAGGCGTGGGCGCCTCAGCCTTTACGAGGCACATCCTGCACGCACCGTAGGGCTTCAAGCCGGGATAGTAGCACAGGTATGGGATGTACATCCCGGCGTCCATGGCGGCCTCGATGACCATCTTGCCCGGCTGAGTCTTTACCTCGACTCCGTCTATAGTGACTGTAATCTCATCTGTTGCCATATAGGTCTCCGAAACACGGGAGGGACGTAATCAGGTGGACCCAGGTGCTTCGCGCGGCACGTCTCATCTATGAAACGCCCTGTGGAACGAAGTCCGCGGCGTACGGCCTCGTATTCTTGGGCGAAATCATCGGCTTGTTGCAGCTGCCCGTGGGGCAACGCTTCTCTTCGATATGGGCGATAAAGTCCGCCTCGAAGTTCAGGAATGCCGAGCGTATCGGACCGAATCCGAGCTGACCGTGTCCACAGAGCGAGCTGGCTTCCATGGTTCCGCCGACGCTGCGCATGAGATCGAGGTCGCCCGGCTGACTCTCGCACCTGGCGATGCGCTCGATGATCTCCAGCAGGTGCTCCATTCCCAGCCGGCACGGGAAGCATTTGCCGCAGGACTCGTACTGGCAGAAGGCCACGAGAACGCGGGTAATGTCCACGGCGCAGGTGTCCTCGTCTATGACGATGATGCCGCCGGAGCCGAATATCGCCCCGGCCTCGCGCATCTCGTCAAAATCGATATGCACGTTCATGCTCTCGGCGCTCAACACGCCGCCCAGAGGCCCGCCGGTCTGGAGCATCTTCAGCTGCTTGCCGTTGGGCACGCCGCCGCCGATATCGTTGATGACCTCTCCCAGCGTCATACCCATGGGGACCTCGTACATCCCAGGGTACTTAATGTTTCCGTTGAGGCACGCTATGGCCGTTCCAGTGCTCCGGTTCACTCCGATTGAAGAGAACCACTCCGCGCCCCTGGAGATTATCTCCGGCGCGTATGCGAGGCTCTTAACGTTGTTAATGGTGCTGGGCTTGCCCCAGAGGCCGAAGGCCGCCGGGAAGGGTGGGCGAAATCGCGGCAGCGCTCGCTTGCCTTCGATAGACTCCATCATGGCGGTCTCCTCTCCGGCAACGTAGGACTCGCCGGTCAAGGCCACCTCGATATCGAAGCTAAATTCAGAGCCCAGGATATTCTTGCCGAGCAGGCCCTGTTCGTAGGCCTGCTCGATGGCCCTTTCGGTGCGGCTTATGGGGCCGTCGTGGCCATGGCGTATGAAGACGAACCCGTTCGTCGCGCCCGTGGCGTACCCGGCGATGCACATGCCTTCCAGCACGGTGTAAGGATCGCTCTCCAGGATTCCCTTGTCGTTGTAGGCGCCGGGGTCCCCCTCCTCGCAGTTGCACAGGATGTATTTTGGGGGGTCCGACCGCACCATGAAGCTCCACTTCACGCCCGTGGGGAAGGCGGCGCCTCCTCTGCCGCGAAGCCCGGAGTCCGTTACCTCTTTGATGACATCTTCCGGCTGCATCTCAAACAGGGCCTTGTTCAGACCGGCGTAACCACCGTTGGCGATGTACTGGCGTATGTCCCCGGGCGCGATATGGCCTGCGTTGCGGAGGGCGATTCGCTGCTGCAGCTTGATTCCGGGAATTTCGCCAACGTCTCTCAACCCCGCGATGGGCTTCTCGCCCAGGTATCCCAACACCTTCTCATGGCCGCCGGCGTCGTAGTCGTTGACTACGAATGAGCGCACGATCTCCGGAGCGTCCTCCGGCGCAACGTTTCCGAAAAATAGCCTGGACCCGCCGGGCTTGAGGATGTCGATAAGAGGCTCGGCATAGCAGATGCCCAGACAGCCGACCTCACTCATGCGGACCTGGAAGCCCCTCTTGTCGAGCTCTGCCCTGAGCGCTTCTACGACTTGGTGCGCTCCGGCCGCATGCCCGCACATCGCCGTACCAACGCGAATCCATGGGCGGTCGCCCGCCGTAAGGGCCTGCCATCTCTGGTCGGCCTGTGCCTTGAGCAGCTGATATCGGGACTGAGCTTCTTCTGTCGTCATTCGTTAATTACGCTACATGACACTACTGTGCGGAGGGAAGGGGTCAGTGGCCCCCGCCCGGCTTCAACTGAGAAACGATACTTCGTGCGGATTCAACGGTCTGGCGTCCCATCAAACGGTGATCGACGCTAATTACGGGAGCCTGGGAACAAGCCCCCAGGCAGGTGTTGTACTTTAGAGTCAGCCTGTTATCCGCCGTATCGCCCTCATCAGACATGCCGAGATCGTCCAGCACGCCCTGCAGAATGATCGTGGCGCCCAGCAGATGGCAGGTCGGCCCCCAGCAGATCTCGACGATATGATCGCCCGGCGGAGTAAACCGGAAGTTCGTGTAAAAGGAGGCGACGCCCCATACGGTATTGATAGTTGTTCCAGTCGACTCGGCGACCTCTTCAATTGCCTCGTCTGGGACGTAGCCCAACTCGTCCAGTACGGCATGCAATGAAGAGAGGACGTTGATATTAGATTGAGTCTGGGACGCCATCGCCTTGCGAATGCGTTCCCTGAGTGCCTCACTCTCGGCGGCCAAGTGGCGTTTCCTCCGTCGTCCGGTAGTGAAAAATATCACCTTATAGGATAAGGGCTACTCCACGACAAAGCAACATGGACTGCTTTTCTCAATCTGTTTTTCATGATTGCCATCTACGCAATATCCTCGGCTACCATGCGGGCGAGCTGCCTTCCCATGCGTACGCTGTAGTTCGTGCCCCGGTCCTCGGGATATATCTGCGTAGTGTTCGCCAGATACAGGCCGTCGAACGGCGTGCGGTGCGAGGGCATTCGTGAAGAATAATTGGTGCCTATGATGGGCTGCGCGGCGTCGACACGGTAGTGGTAGCTCTTGCCTATCCAGGACGGATCGAAGTCGGGGTTGATCTTGCGCAGGTGCGGCTCGTAGGCCTTGAGCAGCTCTTCATGGCCCATCATGTACATCGGATGGTCCGTGCTTAGATAGTTGGCGAGGTACACGATGTGCTTGCCGCCGTAGTGCTCAGGTCCTATGAGCCTGGTGTGCTCGATAACGCCGACGAAGGGAATTGAGCGGTCGGCGACATTCAGCCAGTAGACCGGCGACAGCGACCTGTCCAGCTCCAGGATAATGAGCACGGCGGACAGGTAGTCCAGGCCGGTCAGCTTTGCCAGATAGTCGTCGGGCAGCTCGGGGACAAGCTTTGGGAAGATGTAAGACGGCGTGGTCGCGATCACGGCATCAAAATTTTCCAGCTTGGCGGCTTCTTGACCAGTGGAAACCTCGAGCCCCGTGACCCTGCCGCCCTCGATGACTATTCGGTCCACTGAAGCCGAGATGTGCACCTGTCCGCCCAGCTCTCGTACCTTATCCGTCAGGACGTCGAAGACCTCGCCAAAGCTGCCGATGGGGTAGCCGAGCACCTCCTTGACCATGCCCTTGCCGCGAGAAGCAACCCTGGTCTGTATCTTGCTCCAGACCCAGGGCATGCCCACCTTGTCGAAGAATTTGTCGCCGAACTTGCCCCTGAGCATGGGGCCCCAAAACGCCTCGTATGGGCCCTTGCCCGCGTGCCTGCGGAGCCATTCGTCGGCGGTGATGCCCTCGTACTTTCGCCAGCTCTTTTGCCGCTGAAGATAGAGCGTGACCAGGCCCATGCGGATGCGGTCTGCCATGCTCAGCGGCTTGAACTTCAGCAGGTCCAGGGGGGTGACAAACCGGTAGATCTTGCCGTCGTAGAGGGTGCCGACCGTGGACGCTATCCATCGGATCCGGTCGCCCAGGCCGATCTCTTTTACCAGCTCGATGATGTCGGTGTCGTTGGTGAACCAGTGGTGGTAGCCTCGTTCGAGGCGCGCGCCGCCCACGTCGAACGTCGAGGCCTGCCCGCCTACGAACGGGGCGCGTTCGTACACTATGGCCTCGTGTCCCATCTTGCCGAGGTCGTATGCGGCCGTCAGACCGGTCGCGCCCGCGCCTATTATGCCGACCTTCATATCTCAGTCCTCGGCAAGGGGTTGGCCCAGCGTTCCGGATTCCTGGGATTGCGGCGAATCCGTCGTCCTGCCTGCGTCCTTGCCCGCCCTGGAGAGACGACCCAGTGAGATGTGCCCAGCCCACAGGAATACCTGGCCCAACACTATCATCGGCAGAAGCAGCGCGACGTGCGATACGGCGGCAAAGCCGGCGGCCACGGACCTGTCCACGACCGCGAAGGGAAGCAAGACCAGGGTCTCTCTGGCGATAATCTCAAACAGGCCTATGCCGCCCGGCGCGCCTGGAATCGAGCTTCCGATGTTGGCAATGGACGTCACCAGCACCATGGCCACGGCCATCTGTCCCAGGCCGGCGAACGACTCCTGAAGGCCGAACGAGATTCCGATCACGAAGAATAGTGAAGCCTCGAAGAGCCAGATGGGCAGCGACAGCAGAAACAGGCCGCCCAGGGTGCGCGGGCTTCTCAGCGGTATCAGACCGTGCAGCAAGAACTCGATGAGATCGCGGGCGGGGGCCCCGAATCTTTCCGGAAGCGGCCTGAGCAATATGAAGGCCACGGCCCTCGAATTTTTGGGAAAGGCCGCGATTAGCAAAAGCGTACCAAATGCGATGACGAATGGCGCGCTCAACCCTATGACAAGCAGGGGCCAAGCGAAGCCGGAGCTTTCGGCCAGGCCTTCGGCCAGGCCGGACAACGGGACGAATATGGCGATCACGGCGATGAAAAAGAGTAGCGTCAGCGCGTCCAGGACCCGCTCTATGAGTATCGTAACGAGCGCGGAAGTCTTGCTGATGCCCTCGCGCTCGCCGACGTAGTAGCTTCGCACGACCTCGCCTAGCCTCATCGGAAGCAGGTTGTTGGCCATGTAGCCGACTACGACGACGGGGTAAAGACGGCGCACGCTCACGTGGCGCATGTGCCGAAGCAGCACCTGCCAGCGGAACGTTCGAAACAGGACGGATACGAGATATAGTCCGATGGCGGGTATCAGCAGAACGTAGTTGGCCCCTGCGATCGAGTCGGCCATGCGGCCAATGTCCACGGTAGCCAGGAACAGGGCCAGAAACGCCAGGCTGACGGCGATGCCCATCCAGATTTTCTTTGAGCCGACCAATTGGGTTCTCCTGCAAAAACCTTAGCACAACGGTGGGTCAACGACATCGGGATTCAGGGGCAATAGTTGAGGGTCAATCCGCGCGGAACCCCAGGATGATGAGCTAGGGCCCGGATAAGCCATCCAGGAATTCGGCGGTAAAGTAGACGTAGGCGTCTTCGCTGCCTATGCGGTCCCTAACGCCCTCCCTGTAGAGCCAATAGTCCATGGCGGCGCGCCAGGTCTGCCTGTCTACGGCGCCCCTGATGACCTTGCCGATTGTAAGTCCTCGATACGTGCTTTCCGGGAACCACCAGCGATGCTTTATCAGCTCCCCATCGGTGAAATCCTTCTCCAGGACCAGGTCGGCGTCGGACCGGTTCTGGGAATGGACGAGCACAACGGGCGTGTCCGGAGGCTCCTCCAGTGGAGTGCCCGCGTAGGATGGGTAGTCGACCCTCTCGTACCCCCTGAGGTACCAGGCCCACGGCCACGTGAATCCGCTGGTCTGATCGATGGTTATGGGAAGCTTTGCCTGTTGGTCGCCTTCGCCGGCCGCTTCCCTGAACTGCTTCATCAGGCGTGTGATGTCGGGCGAGGTCTGTGTATAGACCAGCATCTCGACCGGCGTGTCGCCATTTTTGTAGCTTGCGATGACGCCCGTTCTGACAGTCAACACGAGCAACATCAGCGCGAGGGGCACCGCGGCAAAGGAGACGAAATTCCTCCGCCCTGAGCGACGAGCCAGAAAAACTCCGCCGGCAGCCAGCGCGCCCAACCCAATGAGAAGTCCTATGAACATCGGAATTTCAAGCGCTAACGCACCATCGAACTCGAAGAAGGCAAGCTGCCACAGGGCAAGAATGAACAGAGGCACGCCGACTATGGCCAGGACTGCGCCGCTGCGTATGAGGATTCGCCACTGAATCGATTCGACCAGCTCTCCCAGAAACCGCCCTGATATAACTATCAGAGGCACCGTGATATTGACCAGGAGCCAGGGCATCTTCTCGGTGGCCAGCGTGTACAGCAAAAATGTTAGACCGGACCAAAAAGCCAAAAAAATGCCGAACCGGTCGCGCTTTCGGACGTAGTAGACCGACGCGACGATGCCGAACAACAACGGCAGGAACTCGTAAACCGGCGTTATCACCAGGTAGTAGTAGAAGGGCTGACTGCCGCGGGCGACGTCCTGCTGCGCTATCCAATAGCCGAGCCCTTGCCAGACCCCGGAGCCTATGCCATCGATGTTCGTCAGGAAGGTCGTATAGAGCAGCACCCAGATGGTGTAGAAGATAACGGCGCAGCGCCACCAGACCCCCCAGCGCCACTTGGCCCCCGCAATGATCGACACCGCTGAAAACGCGATTACTACCAGGGCGGCTATTACCATTCCGCCGCCGGATGCGGCGCCTATCGGGCTGACGCCTTCCGGGTTCACCAGCGTCAGGTTGGTCCAGCGCAGCAGAGCCGTGTCCTGGAAGATGCTTACCGCCGCCGACCACAGTGGGAGCGTGAGTGTTACGAGAACCAGCAGGAAGGCGCCGGGCCTGTTGAGCTCCGAGAGCTTGAATCCGTTCTGGAAATAGGACCAGGTGGTGGAGATTACCCTGCCAATGGCCGCCGGGGGCGACGACTCGCCGATCTTCACCTCGACCCTCTGGGAAATCCGGCTCCAGTAAATAGGCAGCACGATAAAGGCCAGGTAGAGGCTGAACATGGCCGTTACGAGATATGAGGTCTCCTTGGTCGAGAACGCGAGGGCCAGTAGCACGGCCGATACATAAAGGTAACGGTTCCGGCCCTCGTCCATGTAGCGCCAGATGCATATCACCAGTCCCAGCGTCCACGCCGCCATCAGGATGTCGTTGCGCGCGAACCTGCTGAAGTAGAGCAGGGACGGCGAGAACGCCAGCATCCCGGAGACGAATATGGCTCCCGGTCGGCCGAGCCGCTCTCGGAAGAAGAAGGGTAGGAGGACGAGCGCAGTCCCGACGACCGCGTAGAGTAGACGAGACGTATAATCGGTGTCGCCCAAGACAAGGAATATGGCGGCGTTCGCCTCGAACTGAAGTGGGCCGTGCATCATGGGATTGTGCACGAATCCCATGCCGTCGGATAGCTGCCAGGAGTAGAAGGAGTGAAGGCTCTCGTCGTGGTGAATTGCCCGCGAGCCCAGGTCCCATAGACGCATGCCCAGGGCGATGGCCAGCAGCACGCCGTAGCTCGTCCACTCCCACCATCGCGTGCCGAGACTCCGCCCCGTGCCGTCGTCTGCGGAACCAAGGCCTCTGCCCGCCCATGGGAACAGACGGCTCAGAAGCGATCGTGGCTGCTCATCTGATATTGTCTGCCCAGTCGCCATCAGTCCGTCATCACGTGATTACTGCCGGTACTCCGGAACATCCGACGCTCCTTTACTATGATGTACGTGAAGTCTTCTCCCCTAAAAAAAGGAGAGAATTAAAAAGGGGGTAACGACCTCATGGCCGCCAATTTGCGGGGTCACTGCTGCTTCAACCTGTAGATGATCACGTCGTCCCGATTGAAGACGGGCTCCATGAACGATTCGAACTTGTCCAACCCTTCCAGGCCATATTTTTCCCGCTCTCGCGGCCCTATATATACGTAGTCTACGTCATACTTGGCAAGCAGGTTCTTCGCCTCCACCGCGTCGGTGGTCATGTATATGCGTTCCACATCGCTTTCACGACCCTCGAAGGACTCGGACCCGCCCCGCCACTGCATTTCGTGTCCGGGCCAGTTCAAAATCGTCGGCACGCCCGTGCTTCGCGAGACCAGGCCCCAATCGAACCATTCGCCGACTGCCTCGAGGACCGCGGAGTCCCTGCCCACATTCTCCTTGACGTAGTTTATCGCGGCGTGCTCCGCCTCCATCCGCGGGTTGCGGCGCACGAACGACAGGCCGTCCAGCGTCGCGTTTTCGAGTGTCAGCTCGCTCTTCGATACGCCGGCGGCGGGCGGATAGTACAGAGAGCCCAATAGCAAAAAAGCGAACGCAGCGGCCCAGAGGGTCGTCAGCGAGCGGCGCCAACCGAGGAGGGATATCCTCAGCGACCGCCAGTAGTAAATGGCGAACCCCGACGCTGCGGCCAGAAGAATCCATGACTGGTAGTAGAGCTTGAAGATGGTGTTCATGCGGGAGTCAAAGGAGTCCCTGATGTAAAGCAGCTCCGGCCCTAGAATAAGGAACACACCCAACACGGCGAGAACAGTCGCGAAAAGCCTGCCGCTGGGGCCCTCCTGCTTCATGAGCCACATCGCGTTGTAGACTCCGATGGCTATTAGGAGGGCCAGAGGCAAGATCTTGAAGAATCTGCCGATGACGTCTCCGAGGCCCCCTCCTCCGAACAGGCTTACCACCGCCCATACCAGCCAGGGGGAAAAGGCGATGAGAAGTGCGAATATCGAGACCCTTCGCCAGTCCTCTCCTACGGTGGACCTCCAGAACGTCGTCAGAAGAAACGGCGTAACGGCCACAAAGAAAAGCGACCAGATTAGCAGGAAGTGGACCGGCCTCGTTGCAGTCTCCACTGCGCCGATTCCCGTGACGCTGGCCCGAAAGGTCAGGTAGTAAGGCAAGAAGAGCAGTACCGCGGTGCCGATCACCAGTGCGCCTACGGGGATTACGCCCCTGGCAAGGGTAGAGAGTCCTCCGCCCCTGGCCCGATAGGTCTTCAGGGCTGCGATGCCCAGAAAGAGCGTCGCGTACGTCGGGAAGTCCCACATGTTGGTGAACGCCAGGCCGCCCAGTGCGAGGCCCGTCACGAACAGTGTAATGTACGTCCTCGGATTGAGATTGCGCCAATCATGTATCGGCGACTTGAGGAAGTTAAAGGCGAAGGCCATGAAGAGGATTGCGAAGGGAATGGCCATCACGTGGGGGTGCAGGTCCCCCAGGATGAAGCTGAAAAACGGAAACTCCTGGATCGTGTAGTCGATGCCAACGTCGCCGTCGAAGGTGTTGATGATTCGGGTGGACCTGAACCACCACCAGAACTCCTCCGGCCTCCAGCTTTCGGCGACGGTGGGCAGTTCGCTGCTCAGCCCGTCGATGCGCACCCAGTCCCAGAAGCCCGCCGAGCCGATGCCGTTGGCGCGCATGAACTCCAGCACGCCTTCGAGGTTGGCCACGATACCCATGAACAGCGCCGCGGCGATGCCCCCGGCGTACGCGTAGCTGCGTCGCCCGGCGTCCGACCGCACGAGATTGTAAACGATGCCGAACAGGCCCATCGCGGACATAGCGGGAATCAGCGCCAGCGAGAGGTTGAAGGAGACCTGAGAGGCCACGCCGGTAAGCTGGCTCAGCAAACCCATCATCCAGTAGCCGAAGTAGTAGTAGCTGACGGACTCGCCCCTCAGCCACGGGTCTTCCGGCGAGCCGAGCTGCGAATTTATGACCGCGTTGAAGAACGCGAAGTCCATGGGCTGCTCGGTGTGGTTGATGAAGGGGTCGAAGGCCCGGAATATGGCCCAGCCTATGAAGAAGGCGAGAAATACGGCCTCCGCCACGGCGATGGCGCGCCATTCTGCTCGCACGAAGTCCACCATGTCCCGGCGGTGGCGGTACGCGTACCAGGCCGAGGCGACGCCCATGACCAGCAGCAGGGCGATGATCGTGATGCGCACGCTGGGCAAGATATGCAGCAGGCTGAGAATCCAGGAGGCGTACGCGACGAACAGGATGCCCAGGGGCTTGCTGACGCTGTAGCCCCGGTCTTTCAGACGCGGAAAGAGGAAGTATGCCAGTGGGAAAGCGGCGAGACCGACGGCCTCGGCCGTGATCAGCCACCAGAAGGCATTGAGCATTGCTCAATTATATACGTACCCAAGGCGCGGAAGGGATGTGTCCTGGGGCCGTAGATTTAGGTATTTAATTCGTTTCTAATTACGATAGGCCGCCCCCCTGTGGAGGATGCGTAGAATGATTATGGAGCGTTCTTCGAAATTTGCAGTGAACCTGACCCTCCAGCTCCCTACTCGCAGTCGCCATTCATCGTCATGCCCCTGGACTCGTCTGACGTCGCCTCTTGCCCCCTCGTTAACAAGATAGTCGATAGCTCTTGTGACCCTTGAAGCGATGACACTTTCCAAATTCCGAAGGTCTCTCTCTGCCCTCCTCGTGTAAAAGAGTCGCCAGTTCCTAAATCTCATCGAGGATCTTGTCCGATGGAATAATGTTCCCGGACTTCAGATCTTCGTAGGCCTCCATCATGGCTGTTCGTTCTTCTTCGGTCTCAGGCTCATCATCTTCAGGAGCTTCTCGTAACGCCCTTAAGACCGGATCTCTAAGGTAGATAAGATACGAGACAAATTTTGCGGCCTCGTCTGCTTCATTCTCTTCAAGAAAGTCTACGAGTTTGTCCAGAGTGTCCTTAGCGCTCATCGTTTCACCTTAAGGGACTTTTCTATGCAACTTAATTTTACAGATGGACAGAATGGGAAAAGAGACACCTAGCAAGAGAAGCTTCGCCGGCCGTAGTATGCTGGTATCTGCTTTTCTAAATAAAGAGGATTTCCAGGGAATACCCTTCTACCCCCGCGCGGACAGCCACTGGTCGTAGTCGCGCTCCATGGCATCGCTGAAGGGGCGGTCGACCTCGCCGGCGGTGTATATCCCCTCGCGGATGCGCTGCTGACCGAACTCGTCGCGAAGCCGCGTGCGCTCCGAGTGCTCGACGACCTCCAAAGCCAGGTGCGGCGGGATGAATATGACGCCCTCCACCGTGCCCAGGACGACGTCGCCCGGCAGACAGGTCGCCTGATCGATGCGAATGACGCCGTTGATCTCGGCCAGGGTCACGTCTGCTATCGCCGTCGGGTCGAACTCCCTCACGAAGGCGTTGAAGCCCTCCAGCTGAAGGATGCGCTGGGTGTCGCGGATGGCGCCCTCTATCACCATGCCTCGGTCCGTGTTGGCCTTGATGGCCGTCGAGAGGTTGTCTCCGGCAAAGGTCCCGTCACGGACTTTGCCGAACAGGTCGACGACGATTACATCGTCCCTCTTGAGCTCGTCGATGACCCACGAGTTCTGCCCGCCGACGCGGCCTTCGCTTTCGCCGACGCTTGAGACTGCGTCGTCGAGGTCCTGTCGCTTGGGAACGAACCGGCATGTGACCGCCCGGCCGACCAGGGTCTTATCTTCGTGGAGTATCTTCCAGCCGCCGGCGAAGCTGTGGTGGTAGCCGTGTCTGCGGAGTATTCCCCAGGCCTCCTCGGTCGTCACGAGCTCCATGCGGTCGAGGATGTCTGCGGGGACAAGGGGCCTGCCGTTGTCGTCGCGCTCGCCGGTCCACTCGCCGGTTATGCTTCGGATGAGGTCGGGGTCGGTCAGCTTCAATTGCTCCCTCCATGCGGGTCATTTTTCGGGCCTACGAAGTATACCGCATGGAGCGGGGGCTCTTAACGAGCGGACTCTGGAGGGCCGGCCTGGCCGTGAACTGAGGTCAGTCCTCGTCTTCCGGCGAAAGCAGGGCGTTCACGAACTCCTCGGGGTTAAACTGGACGATGTCGTCGGGCTGCTCGCCCGTGCCGATGTAGAGCACCGGCAGGTCCAGCTCGTCGGCGATCGAAAAGACGACGCCGCCCTTGGCCGTGCCGTCCAGCTTGGCCAGGAACACGCCGTCGCAGTCCACGGCATCGACGAACGACCGCGCCTGCATGAGTCCGTTCTGGCCCGTCGTCGCGTCCAGGGCGAGGATTACCCGCTGGGATTCAGCTCCCTGATTGGCGAGGACCCGTTGGATCTTCTTGAGCTCTTCCATGAGGTTGAGCTTCGTGTGGAGTCTCCCGGCGGTGTCTATGATGACAACGTCGGCGCCGCGTGACCTTGCGGCTTGCAGCGTATCGAAGGCCACTGCGCCGGGATCGGCGCCCGACTGGTGCGCGATCACGTCTACATCGAGCCTCTCACCCCACATCTGAAGCTGCTCGATGGCGGCGGCCCTGAACGTGTCGGCCGCGCCCAGAATCACCTTGCTCCCGGACTCCTTGTAGCTGTTGGCCAGTTTGGCTATGCTCGTGGTCTTGCCCACGCCGTTTACTCCGACTACGAGGATGACCAGGGGAGGTTCGTCCACGGCGAGGGCGTTCTCGGCATCTTCCACGCTCACGAGACTGACCATCTCGTCCTTCAGAAGCCGCAACGCCTCCTGCGGGTCGGAGATGCGTTCGTCCCTGATTCGCTGCCGGAGCGCGTCAAGCAGCTTGGCGCTGGTGGCGACCCCCACGTCGGCCGAAATTAGTATCTCTTCCAGCTCGTCCCAAATCTCGTCGTCCAGGCTGCCCCGTTGGAAGAGGCCGGAAACCCGGCCAAACCAGGTCTGGCGCGATCTCTTTACAGCCTGCTCCGTCTTTTCCTTTTCGTGCCCTTCCCGTCGAAAGAACCTCAGCATCCAGTGCTTCCCGGCGGGCCGGCCTCCGTAAAAACAAGAGAAGTTTCTCTGAATATGGATGAATGGCGCATCCGCTAGTCGACCTCTTTCTTGACTATTACCCTCTGCTCATCGGGTCGCCGCAGGGTATAGGAGTCGACGCCCACGTATTTCTTGGCGAGCTTGTCGATGTGCGCGTCCGCGCCTTCAGTGGTCATCTCCACGACGCGCCCGCGCATTGATGCCTGCGCAAAGGGGTTGTCGGCGTCCCACACGGTGATCGCGACGCGCGGGTCCCTGCGCAGGTTCTCGGTCTTCACCCTGCCCTCCGCCGTGTTGAATATTACATGCTCTCCGTCGGAATCGATCCAGACGGCAGTGGACTGGGGAGACCCGTCGGGCATGATGGTAGCGACCGTCGCCACGTTTTTGCCCTCGGTCAAAAGTTTTAACGCACTCTCGCCGAGCTTGGCCATATTCTGCTCCCGTTACTAAAATAGGAACTCTCATCGTAGCCAGACTAACATGGCGAATTAGGGCAAACAAGGAATCCAGTGGCGGGGTTTTCGGGCCAAAAGAAAGGGGCGCCCCACATGAGGGCGTCCCTTTTCTCTGATTTCGCTCTTGCCGGGTGGCGTTCATACCACCGGTGCAAGCACTCGGCTAGCTAAATAGGCGGGTGTTCTCCGAGCGGAGTCTGTTGCGGAAGTCCCTCTTGGCTTCGTCAAGGGTCGGCGCGACGGTCCCGCCGTGCAGCTGTACGTTGGCGAAGTAGCTGTCAAAGCCGGAAATCGGGTGTATGTGACGTATCGTGCTAAATACCTTTCGAATCATTTTCTCTCCTTGGGTTAGGTCTGAGGATTCCTGTCTTAAAATTCATTAATCCTTATTACTATTATCAACAGAAAAGTACATCATGTAAACACATATTGTGTGATATACTTCATCTGATTTAATGATGAATAGGTGTGAGTACGACCTATGGAACTGAGAGAGCTGCGAAGCTTTACGACGGCCGCCAGGCTACGAAGCATCTCGAAGGCAGCCGTGGAGCTCGGGATTGGCCAACCCACCGTTACGATGCATATCAAGAAGCTCGAAGAGGAGATCGACATGGTCCTCTTCGACCGTGTCAGGCGTCCTATTCAGCTCACCAGGGCCGGTCAGCGCCTATCGGAGATAGCCACGCCCCTGGTCGAGGGTATAGATTCCCTGGTCACGCAGACCACTGAGGCCGAGGAACGCGGACCGATTGATGTCGCGTCCACTCCCGATATCATCCCTCACACCCTGCTCCAGGTAGTCAGGGTCTTTCTGAAGAGGTATCCGCACGTTCATCTGAGGTTACGGTCAGAGACCCGCACCGAGGTGCTGAGGTTGGTGCAGGAAGGCGAAGTCGACCTGGGCATCGTGCAGCATCCGGAGAGGAACGAGGAATTCGACTTCCAGGGGCTGTTCCTGTACGAAAGGGTGCTCATCACGCCTCTCAATCATCCACTGCTCAAGGAGACGCTGCATTCCATCGACCAGATCGCGAAGTGGCCCCTGATATTGATGGGACGGGGGACGTACACCAGGAACATCCTCGAAGAAGAATTCAGGCGCAAAGGTCTCAATTTCGAGGTCGTCGTGGAGCTCGACAGCATGGACATGATTAAGCGCTACGTGGCGCTGGGCATGGGAATCTCGGTGGGTCCCAAGCTGGCTATAGAAAAAGAGGACATGAAAACTCTAGGCGTCGTGAGCCTCGCCAATCTGTTGCCGGTCGAGCAAGCCGGCATCGTTACCCTACGACGGAAGAGTATCTCGACTCCGACTCGGAACTTCATGAACGTCATGAAGGATGTGCTAGCGCCCGAAAAAACCGAGCGGAGAAGGTAGCTGAGCCTTCGCCCCGGAAACGGCCCGGCCGGATGTGCGGCCGATGCTCCGGCAGTCTCCGGGTTGGACTCGGTCAGTTGTTGATGCCCACAAGGTCCGCCGTTACGAGAATCCTGTGATCGTAGACCAGCCTCGGCACGCATGCGACCAGGGTAATCGACGCCCCTTTCGTATCGTACAGCCGCATATCGTCCTGGTGGACGACGTTGGTGGCCGTGACCTTGTACAGAAAGACGTGTCCCTCCTCGTTCTCCAGCGTGACGTATACGTCGTCGCCGTTGCGAAGCTGTTCCGGAATATCCGGCAGCCGCTGGAATATGTTGCCTTCGCCCTTTATAGGGCTCTCCAGATGGCCAAAGAACCAGCCGTTGCCGGACTCTCCGGGGTTCGTCGACTCCGGAATGTGGCCGACCGTGTTTTTCGGCGTTTCGTAGGCGCGGCTATCTCCCAGGTCTACTATCTCCAGCTCTTTGACGTCTGACTCGACGCTTATGCTGGGGATCGTGATTCGGGTAGTATTCGACCCTAGTTGGGGCGCAAGTATGTCCGAGGCGGAAATAGCGCGAAACCCGTCGGGGAGCTCGGCGTCCACACCGTGGCTATATGTGAACTCGTCCGTTCCCGCCCAGAGCGGGCTCGCCCAATATTTGGGATGCAGCTTAACTCCGGGGTAAATCGAAGCGTAGCTAGCCTCGGGGAAAGTCGACAATCGCCGGTCTGGCTCCCCGCCCGAAGATGGCGCGACTGCATCGACCCCTGTCGGCGCGCTATCGTTGGGAACTTCTGGAGCGAGGGCAACGTCGGGGCGGACGACCCCAGCCGCCAGGACCCGCACGGCTCCCGATAGCTCATTGGGAGGCGACGCTGCAGCAGTGGTTAAGGGAACGAGGCTCGTCTCGGTCTCAACGGAGTAGGTGAGGTCCTTAAGCTGCGAACGCGCGTAGATACCGTACCCGTAGTAGGAGCCGACGGCAGCGAGCGTAATAAGGCCCACCAAGATCATAGCCAGGCCCGTATAGGCGCTGACCGTACGTCTTCGCGGAGTCAACCTTCCACCTCGATCGTGGCCAATCTTCAACCCAGTACCGCCCCTTAGAGGGCACTCCGTCCGGATGGGGGCCGCATCAGTATTCAGACCGCCCCAAAATTATGGCGTTAATACATTCTAGCACTGGCAAGTTGGTATTTACGACCAGCTGCTCGATGCCAGTAGCCTGATAACCGGGGGCGACAAATTTAGATCGGCGGTGCGATTGAGAACAGGTGGGGAGGACTACCTCACCCTCGGGGTATGCATAGCCCCGCTGGCAATCGGTTCGTTAAGGTAGACATCGCCATTACGGATCTTGATATTGAATCCGCAGTCGGGATTGCTGCACACCCATGCCTTGTAGTGAATGGGAGCGCCCTGGCTCCCGAAGTCAGATAGCGGCAGGAGACTACCTTCTTTACATCCGCGGCATTCAGGCCATCCTTGGTGTTCCACTGGGTCCTCCTCTGTTTCCACCACCCTGGGGGTAAAAGCGCAGCGAGTATACCATTCCTACAAGAATATTAACAAGTGCTAGCTCTTTCGTACCTTACGATAACCTTCTACCAGAGGAAAGGAAACCAGGCAATCGTAAGTCGCTCCAGTAGGACGGAGCGTGCTTCTCATAAGGCTCACCGCATTCACTTCAATTTCAACAATTGAATCTTCAGCTTTCGCGTGGAGCGCCTTGGCCGCCTGTTGCCTGTCCCTGGCGGGAGTTCCGTCCCTTATGCGAGCGACCGTCAAATGGGCGTTGAAGCCTCGCTTATCCCTGGGAAACCCCAAGGGCTCCAGGGCCTCTTCTACCGCGCCCGCAACGGCTTCGAGCGCACCAACGTCGCCATTCACGCCGACCCACAGCACCCTCGGCCTGTTGGCATTGGGAAAGACGCCCGGCTCGCCGAGGGTCAATCGGAAGGGCCCGTGATCTTTCAACGCCGCCCGCAGCGCATTTTCGATGGGCCCCAGCTGTTGGCCCGATATATCACCGAGAAACTTCAGTGTCAGGTGAATGCCCGCCGGACTGGACGTGCGTACGCCGCTCAGTTTGGCGTCTTGCAGGCGCCTGACGACCCCCGCGAGGTGGGCCACGGCCTCCTCCGGCATCTCAACGGCCACAAATGCCCGTATCTTGTCGCTGTCCTCAGTGCGCAAAAGAGCTCCTGCTATGAAGCGACGCATCGAAGATATGTGTGCTCAGGCGTTGCCCGGATTCGCAGACGCTGACCCGTCGGCCCTACGAAGCTCGGCCAAAAACGCCTTCAGCTTGCGGTACCAGCGCACGATATCGTCGTGAGAATATGCCGCGTTCGCCGGACTTGGATTGGGGACCACGAACGTGGCGGAGTTGCCGATAGTCAGCCTCTGCGGTCCTAGAGCCACGGCCTCGTCGCCGCCCTCCGAGTACTTCAGGAAATTCCGAAAGGCGGTCACTCCGTGAAAACAGGCCACCAGCGGCTGATAGCGCTCCAGCTTCTCTCTGAGGACCGGCGCCCATTTCCGAAAGTCGGCGGCGCGCAGGTCTGATGAGCCCCTGGTCGGCCGCTTGACCACGTCGGTGAATCCGATACCCTCGTTCAGCAGAAGGTGGTCGGTCGACGAGTCCACAGGCACGCGTAGAAGGCCGGATGCGTTTAGCGCGGGCCAAAACCGGTTCCTCTTGTTTGCGAAATAATGCCCGGCCTCGACCGAGGACAGGCCGGGGTTCAGGCCGACGAACACGATGTCGAGGCCGTGAGCGAGATAGTCCGGCAGGGTCTTCATGGCTGAATTTCCAGTCCGTTTCCGATCTGATGGAGCCTGTGATTCCACGAGCATGGTCCTGGCGGCGTGTCAGTAGGGCAGCTGGGTGTCCGGGTTCTCCCTGACGTAGTGTGCCTGCCGCACGCCGAAATCCTCCTGAAGCTGCACCGTAAGGCCGCCGTCCACAACGAGCGCGTGCCCTGTTATAAAGGATGCCTCGTCCGAGCAGAGGAAAACGATGGAGTTCGCGATGTCCACCGGCCGCCCGACTTTCCTGAGCGGGTACTGGTCCTCGAAGAAGCGCAGCCCCGACGGATTGTCGGCCCACTGAGACTCCAGCCGCTCGGTTACGATGTGGCCGGGGCATATGGCGTTGACCCTGATGCCCATCGGGCCGAAATCCGTCGCCATCTGCCTTGTCATCCCTATCACCGCAGACTTGCCAGCCTCGTATATCAGACGGCCCGGGGCCATCAGCAGGCCGTGCACCGAGGATATGTTGACGATGCTCCCGCCGCCGCTCTTTTGCATCTCCGGAACGGCGTACTTTGCGGCCAGGAACTGGGACTTGACCAGCACGTCCATGCCGTGGTCCCACGCCTCCTCCGTGACGTCCAGGGCCGAGCCTCCCGACTCATGGACGGGGCTGTAGGCGTTGCTCACCAGGATATCGAGCCTGCCCCAGTTTTCCACCGCCTTGCTTATCATGGCCCGAATGTCCGGATGCTTCCCAACGTCGGCGATGATCGAGTCCGCCGTGCCGCCCTCGTTTCGAATGGCCTCGACATTGGCATTGGATGCCTCCTCGTTGATGTCGGCTATCAACACACAGGCTCCCTCATCGGCCAGCCTGCGAGACGCCGCTCCGCCGATGCCCATGGCCCCGCCTGTCACTATGGCCACCTGGTCCGAAAGTCTCTTCATCGCGGCACCTCCTCAAAATGCGCCCCTGTGGCTGGCCGCTATTGTATGCCATAATTGCTGAATTATCGCAATCGAGAGGCCGGTGGCAGGCAGGCATTTCAAATTCTCGGACGTTCTTTCTGGCTATAGGTTTCGGGCCTCGAGAGGACAAGACGCTGCTGTGGGAAGAAGACAGCCCTTGAATCACGAGAATCGAAGGACAGGGGACAGGAAATGAGCAGAATTTATGTGCCGGCCGAGGGGCCGGAAGACTGGAAACAGCTTCTTGCTGACCCGCAACTGCACTGGAAAAAAGGGTACTCCGCAAGGACACTCGCATATTGTTGGGAGGAGGACAATGAAGACTTCCCCGTATGTGTTAGAAGGGTGTTCGAGGCTTCAGGCATACGCCTGTTTGAAAGAGCCGAGCTCTTGCTGGCCTTTCCCGAATACAAGGTCCATCTGCCGGGCGGCTCACGACCTTCACAGAACGATATCTTCGTATTGGGCAAGGGTGAAGGTGAATTGATCTCGATTACAATCGAAGGAAAGGTATCGGAACCCTTTGGCCCCACTGTTGAGGAGTGGAATAAGAATGGTAGCCCCGGTAAGCAGCAAAGGCTAGCCTTCCTCCTGAATTTGCTTGGATTGAAAAAGAAAGACGTCGATGGCGTACGGTACCAGCTAATGCACAGAACCGCTTCCGCATTAATCGAGGCGCAGAAATTCAACGCGAAAAACGCGATGATGCTGGTCCACTCTTTTAGCCAATCCGATAAATGGATTGAGGACTACCGCCGATTCGTTGAGCTATTCGGCTTGGAGGTCGGCGGAGCAGACGAGATCGTGGGTCCGAGACATTTACACGGCGTCGACCTTTACTTTGGATGGGTAAGGGGCGATAAAAAGTACCTTCTCAAATAAAAGCGTTTCTTCTGGGAAAGTGATATGGATGATGTAGAGGGCACAGACGTATACGGCGACTACTCCGAGTTCTACGACGTCTACGTGGGCGATTTCCTCGACGACCTGCCGTTCTACATGGAGTTCGCCAGCTCCGTCAGGACCCCCGTGCTGGAGATAGGCGCGGGCTCCGGAAGGCTCACCCTTCCCATGGCCCGCAGCGGAGTGCGCGTCGTGGCCGTGGACATATCTCCCTCGATGCTGTCGTTGCTCAACGCTCGCCTCGAAGACGAACCGCCGGAGGTTCGCGGCAGGGTCAGCGTTGTGGAGGCGGACGCCTGTGAGCTTGATCTGGGTGAAGAGTTCGATCTGGTGATAGTCCCGTACTACACCTTCAACTACTTTCTGACGGAGTATGACCAGAAAAGGGCGTTGGAACGGATACGGACGCATATGTCGGACTCCGCCTATGCCTTGCTGGATGTGTTCATTCCCTGGGGAAGACTCGAGTACTGCCCACCGGAGCCAATATTAAGGAACGACGCCGTAGACCCTCGCAACGGAAACCGAATTCGCAGCTGGAATTCCTTTATTCTAGACAAAGAGAAGCAGCAGGATTATCAAAAAAAGCGCTTCGAGATAACTGCGCCGAGCGGGTCCGTTACCAACAAGGAGTTCACGATACAGCGACGTTACACCCTCCCAGACCAGCTTGAGAGGCTGTTCGCCGACAACGGCTTTGCCATTGAAGGCGTCTACGGAGGCTACCGCAGGGAAGCGCCCAAGGTAGACTGCGAGCAAATGATGTACGTTCTTCAGAAGTTATAGGCAAGTAATTTCGGAGCGACTGCGCGAATGGGTCTCGTCTAGTTGCAGTGCCTCCGTACTCGTTTGCGGGAACGGTTTGTTACAATGGCTGTCAATCGCCGTTTGTAAACACGCGAAGATGCCTTCTCGGCAGCCAAGAGGTCACTCATGAAATGGAGCTCAGCAGTCTCTGAAAAATTCTCACTGGCCGAGGCCGTGGAGGAGTGCGGGCGTCAGCTTCATGACGACCTCGACGGCATGGAGCCGGACCTGATCATCGCCTTCGTCTCGTCGCACCACGCCGCTGAGTATGAGAGCCTGCCCCAGCTCGTGCGCGAAAACCTGGCCGACGCCCTGCTCATCGGGTGCTCGGGTGGCGGCATAATCGGCGCCGGACGGGAGATCGAGCAACGGCCCGGATTTGCCCTGACCGCCGCGGTCCTACCCGATGTTCAACTGACGCCTTTTCACATCGACGAAGACGCCCTGCCGGACGGCGACGCTCCACCCGACCAGTGGGAGGCCTTGCTGGGCGTCAAGAGGGAAGCCGGGCCTCACTTCGTCATACTCGCCGACCCGTTCAGCACGCGAGGCGAGCAGCTTCTGATGGGGCTGGACTACGCCTTTCCCGACGCCGTTAAGATCGGAGGCCTCGCAAGCGGAGCGAACCAGCCCGGCGGCAACAGCCTCTACCTCGGAGAGACGACCTACGACTCGGGCGCCGTTGGGCTTGCCCTTTCGGGCGACATCGCCGTGGACAGCGTCGTGGCGCAGGGCTGTCGACCCATTGGCGACCCGATGCAGGTGACGTCGTGCAGACGTAACCTCCTGTTGGGTCTGGACGGCCGCACGCCCTTCGAGGTCCTGAAGGAGGTCTTTCAAGGACTGGACGAACGCGACCGCGAGCTGGCGCAGAACTCGCTCTTCATCGGAGTGGTCATGGACCCCTTCAACGAAAATCCTCAGCTGGGCGACTTCCTCATCCGCAACATCGTCGGCATCGACGCCCAGAAGGGCCTGATAGCCGTCGGGGAGATACTGAAGGAAGGCCAGACGGTACAGTTCCATCTGCGGGACTCGCAGACATCGTCGCAGGACCTGGACGCCATGTTGGAGAAGTACGTCATCGGCCATAAGCCGCAAGCGGATTCCGGAGCGCTGCTGTTTCAGTGCCTGGGTCGGGGCGCCTTCTTGTACGGGAGGGCCGACCACGACACGGACATGTTTCGCGAGAAGGTCGGGGCGCTGCCCCTCACGGGATTCTTCTGCAACGGCGAGATTGGGCCGGTGGGAGGCTCCACGTTCCTGCACGGTTACACGAGCTCCTTCGGCATCTTCAGGCCGAAAGAGCGCTAGCCCGAGGCGCCCGGAGACCACCCCCTCTAAATCTCCCCCTTCATAAGGGGGAGACCGGCTGGGGGTGTCCGTTCGCCCCCTCCCTCTAGCTCCCTCCCGCGAGGGGAGGGAGGACAGGTTGGATTGTCCAATAGCGATTTATACGTTCAGATTCGATGGTCACCCTCTTTCCAGGGGGTAAATAATAGCCCCTTCTCCCTCGATGGGAGAAGGTTGCACAATGAGGGTGAAGCCGCTCTCTAGCTCAGGATGTCGCCTTGCCCACGGGGCTTGACCCCTATCGCATCGGGCAAGCGCCCCGCCGTGAGACCGACTAGGTCGTAAGCAGCCTCTCCGCGTTGCCGCCCAGTATCGCCGCCTTATCGTCTTCCGACAGTCCCGACTCCTCGACCTGCGTCAAGAGCCGACGGGCCCTCAGCAGCGGGAAGTCGCTTCCCATCAAGATATGCTCCGCGCCAATCAGACCCTTCACGGAGCCGAACACCTCGGGCCTGTACAGGAACGGCGATGCCGCGGAGTCGAAATAGACGTTGGCGAGGCCTTCGGCCACCTCGGGCATGAGCGCATAGAAGGGCAGGCCCCCGCCCCAGTGGGCGCATACGATGGTGTTGTCGGGAAAGCTCCGGACGAACCGCCACAGCTTCGCGGGCGTGGTCTCGCCCTTCCCCGCATACGTGTGGCCGACGGGCTCCGATGAGTGCGTGGTTACTATCAGTCCGCGCCGACGCGCCAGCTCCATCAGCGGCGCCATCGTCCTCTCGTCGCCGATATCGTAGCCCTGCAAATCGGGGTGGAGCTCGCCGATGCCTCGTAGGCCCTCGTCGGCGCAGCGCTCAGCCTCGTGAACCGCATCGGAGCCCCACGTAGGGCTTATGCCCCCGAAGCCGACGATGCGTTGGGGGTAACGCCTGACCGACTCGATGATGTAGTCGTTGACCTCTCGCGCAACGCCCTGATCGGTCCAGCCGATGCCCATGGCGACGGACCTGTCGACTCCGTCTTCGTCCATCGCCTCGACGAGGTCCTCCGCCGTCGCCATCTTCGCCTTGGGGTCGGCGAACAGCTCCGCAAACGTGGCGTCGCGCTGGAGGTATCGCTCTCGCTGCTCGATGAGCCACGGAGGAAATATGTGGGTGTGGAAGTCTACGATCATGATTCTATTCTACGACGAAGCCTGTTATTCGTGCCTGGGGTCCGTTACTTGTCCAGAGGCATACACCATATGTGCCACCAGGCAGTCTTGCCCACCCGCCACAGACTGCATGCACAGGACTCGGCCCATTACACCAGCCCTTCAGCCCAAGCCCGCCAACTTCCGTAACTTTGGCTCCATTGCAACTTCGTTGAAGAATGTTTTCTCAACGCTGAATCGTAATGTATTGGTGCTTTTCAGTATTCTACTCAGTGCATCTGCTCGGCGTAGTGTGCCGCGCCGAGATATTCAACGAACTCGTTACCCTCGTTTACCAGTATCATTTTGGGTTCCACGCCTCGTCTGGAATCGAAATAGCGCTGGAATCGTCCATGAAGCGGAACAGCGGCAGGCCGTGGGTGAACGCATATCGGCCATTAGCTGGAGACTTGAAAGAGCGTCTGTATAGACTTCCTGCCTTCGCGGTGCACGGTGAGGCATTAGTCGTGTGAGATGGCGCGCCTCACGATCAGGGTCAACGGGATAGCGATGGCTGCCGTCAGTGCCACGACCGGTCGCCAAAACGCGTCCTCGCTAATAGCTATGAAGCCGAACGCGAGTACCAACGACAAGAGGAACAGGCTGCCATCAAGGGCCCCGCGCACTAGCTTGAGGGCCAGGTATGTACATGCGACCATGCTAAGGGCAATCCAAGTCCCAGAGAACCACGAAGTCGTCCAGCCGTATGTTGGTACGCTGATTAGTGCGAAGCCAGACCAACTTCTTGGGAACAGATCGAAGCTAAGATGGATCGCGAAGCTGAGAGTTAAGCCTAGCGCAAACCAGCGGGTCCGAATAGATCGAGTGACCGATGCGGCTGCGAAGACGATAAGGGGGACTAGCGGCCCGTGGGTGATAATTGACCTATGCAAAAGCAAGCCTGTCTTCTGGTCGATGTCAGGAAACCAGTTGCCTACTGCAAGACCAACTAG
This sequence comes from Chloroflexota bacterium, assembly GCA_022565015.1. Lineage (GTDB taxonomy): Bacteria > Chloroflexota > Dehalococcoidia > Lucifugimonadales > JADFKI01 > JADFKI01. Next base: position 16,505 of record JADFKI010000001.1, on the reverse strand, counting down.
AAGAGCAACGAGGCTGAACAAGTATCTCACTATGCCTCCTTGGGACCACTTCCATGGATCTCACGGCAGATCAAATCCTATGAATGCACTTTTATCGTTTCTCCAACTTGGCAAAGAGAGGGTGTCAAGCACCCACTGGGCAGAGGGAGCCTTCAGCTGTGCCCGGATACCAGTCCCTTAGGGCAGACAACCAGCCCAGCAGATCCTCTGTTGCTTCCACGTATTGGCGGAAGCTCTCTACCGCTAGGAAGGACAGCTCCTCCTCTCCAAGAGTGTCCAACTCCTTCAGGTTCCTAGAATACACGTATGCCCTCTGCGCCGTCGTGAAATTCACTGCATTTCGAAGCGCTGCTCTATCCTCGTACAGTTCCCCGTTGTCAGGGTAAGACAAGGTTAATCTAGGGTCAGAATCAGAAGTTCTGTCTTCGTTATCGGACGTCATTATTCCTGGTCCTTCTGATCGTCATCAGTTTTCCTACCTAAATTCGATAGACTGTATTCTTGCCTCAGACCTTCTCCTAGCTTGTATTGAACGAAAAGCCTATTGCGCCGTCATGCCGCCGTCGATGACAAGCTCCGAGCCCGTGACGAACGACGATTCGTCCGAAGCCAGGTACAGGATGCCGTTGGCGATCTCGTCGGCGTCGCAAATCCTGCCCATGGGCACCCGTGCCACGCGCTCGTCGAGGTGCTCCTTTATGGAGAAATTCTTCTCGGTGAGCGGCGTCCATGCGTAGCCGGGGTGGACCGAGTTCACGCGAATGCTCTCCCCTGCGTACTGCATAGCGGCGTTCTTCGTCAGCAGGCGCACGGCGGCCTTGGCGGCGTGGTAGGCCGTGGAGGTCGGGCTGCCGACGAGGCCGTTGATGGAAGAGATGTTCACGATAGAGCCGCCCCCTGCGCGACGCATCTCCGGTATGGCATGCTTCATGCCCAGGAAAGCGCCCTTGGCGTGAACGTTCATCTGGCCGTCCCAGATCTCGACCGTCGTATCCTCGACGTTCTGCTGCGCCCCGGTGCCCGCGTTGTTCACCAGGACATCGAGCTTGCCGAAGGCATCCACGGTCGCCTTGACGGCATCGATCCAGTCCTGCTCTTGAGTAACGTCGAGCCTGACGAACCTCGCGTCGTAGCCCTCGTCGCGCATCTGGGACGCCGACCTCTCGCCCAGCTCTTCGTTGATGTCGCCGAGCATCACCCTGGCGCCCTCGCGCAGGAACATCCAGGCCGACGCGCCGCCGAAGCCCATCAGCTCGCGGCGTAGGCCCGCCGCCGCTCCGCTTATCAAGGCCACTTTGCCCTCTAGTCTCATGGTGACTCTCCCATGGCTCTCCGTTCGCGAGGCTGATTATAACAGGAGTAGTGGGGACGCTACGTGAGGAAAAGCCAAGGGGCCGCGGCTGGATGCGGCCCCTCGTGAGATACGGCGCAGGTCTTAGCGATTGGGCTCACCGGGGGGAGGGAGTCCAAAGCTGCGCCGAGCTGGGCTGACTGGACAGGAGCGTGAGGAAGTCGCGTCGGGTAATGATTCCGCCGCAGTCCTCACCCGTTAAAGGCCGCATTCATGGTCGCATCTCCCAATTGACCAACATTTGCCGATGGGGACGACAAATCATCCATAGACACATCGACGTCTCATGCGGCCTGCTGGAGAGGCGGAACGATGAGCACCGGTTCTCCGGAAGACCGGACCACTTTTTCGGACACGCTGCCGATAATGAGGCGAGGCAGGCCGGACCGGGCGTGCGTGGCCATTGCGACCATGTCCGCGTCGGTCTCCCTGGCGAAGTCTACTATGGCCCTGGCCGCGTTGCCCCAGACAACGCGCCATGCGATATCGAGACCTTTGCTGCGGAGTCTGTTGGCTACACCCTCCAGATACTCCTCGGCCTCTTTGCCGAGGACCTCGTCCAGGGAAATAGTGCTGATGAAGTGGTAGCCGTTCGTCGGCATGACGAAAGCCCCCATATCAACCGCACGGACAAGCAACACCTTTAGAGCCAAGCTTCGAGCCAGCCACTCTATTTGAGGAAGCACCTGCTCGGCTAAGTCGGACCCGTCCAGGGGCACGATCACCGTGCGCATGGTTACGTCTTCCGGCATCTTGGCCGGGTCGTCGTCCGACTTGACGGCCAGTACGGGGACGCTGCTCGTGCGGATGACCTTGTCGGCCACGCTGCCCCATATGCCTCGGCCCAGGGGCGTTCGTCCGTGAGTAGTCATGGCGATGAGATCGAAGCCTTCCCTTTCGGCTACCTTGACGATCGTTTCCTCGATCTTCCCGAACTCGACCCGAGAGGTAGCGATGTCCTCAATTCCCAGACGCCTGGTTTCCTTGGCAAACCACTCCTTGACTGCTCCCTGCACGCCTTCGAATACCTGGGAGGCGTACGGCCTGACTACGGCGCCACTGGCGTGCGGGTTTCGCGGCGGGTCCTTGCTGAACACTGGCCTGGCCCTCAAGGTCTCCGGCGCCGCGCCGCCCATGGTAATGTCCGTGCTGGAGCCATTCCATCCCGTTATCCTCTGCACGTCTACCGCGTCGGGGTCGATAACGCAGAGCAAGGTGATACTGGCTCCCAGTCTTCGTGCCATGTGCGCCACCAGGGGAAGCACGCACTGGGAAAACTCGCTGCCGTCTAAGGGAACAAGAAATTTCTTCAACCTTCCGCCTCCTACCACGGTGACCACCTTTCAGCACCCAGATTCGAGGTCGGACGGCTTCATCCGGGTGCACGGATTTTCACGGGAGATTCCCGCTCCGATTCTGGATCACCCTGAATATCTCTTATTTTACGTGAATAAGGCATGAGCAAAGTGCGGGGGGTTATGAGAAATGTGTGAGGATTTTCTTTTAACGCGGCGAATACTCCGTGTACTGCGGATGGCACCCTTGGTAAGATGACGTGGATGAGACCAAACAGGGTCACCAAGCAGCTACTCGGCCGCTCTCTGATGCGTCGATTGCTGGCCGTCGCACGGTCCGTCCTGCTGATTGCAGGCCTGCTCGTGCTGTTGGCCCTGGGAGCGAGGCAGACGAAATTGCTCGATAAACAGCTCGTGTTCTTCCCGGATAGAGAGGTGAGGTCCACGCCGGGCGACGCCGGGCTCGTCTACGAAGACGTGACCATTACGACCTCCGACGGCGTAAAGCTACACGGCTGGTTTGTTCCCGGAGACGGCAAGCGGGTTATCATCTGGTTTCACGGCAACGCGGGCAATATCGGGCATCGTGTCGAAAACCTCGTGCTAATGCGTGAGCAGCTCAGAGTCAGCGTGTTCCTTTTCGACTATCGCGGCTACGGTAACAGCGAGGGCACACCGTCTGAACAAGGCTTGTATCTGGATGCCGAGGCGGCGCTGGATTACACGAAGGCGCGCACCGGGCTCGAGGCCGACGAAGGCATCGTCTACTTCGGGCGCTCGCTGGGCGCAGCCGTGGCGGTCGAGCTTGCGACGCGCTATCCCCCTCGAGCGCTGGTGCTGGAGTCGCCGTTCACGTCTATTCAAGAGATGGCCCATAAGCTGCATCCCGTCGTGTCGAAGGTCGTGCCTCTGGGTCTAATAGTGCAGAGCCGCTTCGACGCCCTCGCCAAGATAGGACAGGTGCACACGCCCGTCATGGTGTTGCACGGCGACCAGGACTATATGATACCTATAGAGATGGCGCGCGAGCTGTTTGAAGCGGCAAACGAGCCCAAGGCCTTTTACGCGATAAGGGGCGCGGGACACAACGACACCTACGCCGTCGGTGGCGCGCCGTACTTCGACGCCTTAAGGGCCTTCGTCAACAGGACCGACTGACTATCCCGATGTGCGAGTTTTTGATTTGTTTAAGAATAGGTTGAAAGTCCAGGCCATAACACCTCAAATGGGGTTAGAAACACTTATCTCACCACTTTCGTGCGCCAAGCCACCAACCTGTGGAAACTGAAGGAATCCGCCTGTGGCAACACCTGCTCAAGCACATCACCTATGACGCTGACTTGGATGGCGTATGCGGCTTGGCAGGGTGCTTCGAGTTGGCCAGAGGTCATGTGAAGCGTTGCGGAAGGGTGCTTGCAATTCTATGCCTTTGTTGAATAATTCCTCCCTCAGGCGGATTGGCAAGGGCAATGGCGATGCGAGTGATGACGCCGGGCCAGCACAGCCTGACATGTACTCGAAAGCCAGCTAACCCGATGGAAGCTCCGCTACGCCTCCGGTAGGCATCGCTCGAAAGAGCCACGGCAACTTGGCGGTGGCCCTCTCATATTCCCTTGATGCGTACACGTGCTCGATCCAGATGGGCGGACCCATCCGGTAACGGCGTTGATTTAGGGCCGCTGCCAGGGGCAATGTGTAACAAAAAGTTAACAATTAGGAAATACCCGGGAAACATTGACAGTCCAGAATGTCAAAAGTAGAAACAAAAAGGCGCCAGGTTTCGCCTGCGCTTGTCGGCAACATCTCGGAGGCCAGAGGGATAAATGGGAATTGAAGCGGTACTAGGCGCGGTTGCGTTCATAGGGCTATTTGCGATATGGGTCGTAGTCCCCAGCCGCTTGAGGAAGAACCGCTCCAAGGAATAGGCTGCTCCTTGACTGGCCCGATTCAGGGCATGAGTAGTAAGACGGAAGTAGCGCGGACGGCATCAGCATCCAGAGGGTTGGCAACAGTAATCGACAATTTCACTTTTGACAGGGGCCTCTTTGGCGACAGGCGAAGGCGAGGGGTAGACGAGATGAGGAATCATACTCATCCGGTAAATGTCTTCCTCCGCTTCGACGTTTAAGACACTTACAGAGCTAATCAGAAAAGGGACGCCGCGGCTTGAGGGAGCTAGAAAGCGGAGTCCTTTTTATTTTAGTCGAAATCGATGGGAGACATCCATAAGCAACATGAACCGGCTACTCTGTTTGAGAGCCCTTCCACGCCGATGCAAACTACCGTATGGCATAGGAATAAATGTTTGACGCTTTTTTCACAAACTGCTATAGTCGGTCAGAGCGCAGCCGGTCGACACGGCGTCCAGTCGCGGGCAAATGAGAGGTCTCGGAAGCCTCTTGCGCTCCTCTTCGCCACTCCTGGTAGCAGTCCACTACTTTTCAATCGGCAATATCTGTATAACAAGGTAATCTGGAAACGGATGTCATGTTAGCCCGAGACCCGGAAGCAATCGAATTCGTCCTACACGAAGCGCGGGAGAACGACGTCAAGTTCATCCGTCTGTGGTTCGCCGACATTCTCGGGAAACTGAAGGGCTTCGCCATCACGGTCGAAGAGCTGGAGGGCGCGCTGACCCGGGGCATGGGGTTCGACGGCTCAGCGATCGAAGGCTTCATAAGGTCGGACGAGCGCGACCTGTACGCCCTCCCTGACCCCAACACCTTCAGCATACTTCCCTGGAGACCGCGCACTAACGCGGTAGCCAGGATGTTCTGCGACATCATTACTCCGGACGACGAGCCCTTCGAGGGCGATCCCAGGGCGGTTCTCAGGCGGAACCTGAAGCGCGCCTCCAAGCTGGGCTACACCTACTACGTCGCGCCGGAGATGGAGTACTTCTACTTCGAGGACGCCAAGGGCACGAAGCCCCTGGACCAGGGCAGCTACTTTGACCAGGACGCCACGGACCTTGCCACGGACCTGAGACGTGAGACGGTGCTCATGCTGGAGGAGCTTGGCATACCGGTAGAGTCCAGCCATCATGAGGTGGCGCCAAGCCAACATGAGATCGACCTGAGACATACCGACGCCCTGACCATGGCGGATACCGTTATGACTTACCGGCTGGTCGTGAAAGAGGTGGCCCAACAGCACGGCTACTTTGCATCGTTCATGCCCAAGCCGGACCCGGACATCAACGGAAACGGCATGCATACGCACCAGTCGCTCTTCAAGGGCGACAGGAACGTATTCTACGACGCCGACGATGCCTATCACCTTTCAAGGGTGGCAAAATACTTTATCTCGGGCCTCATGCGTCACGCCAGAGAGATAACGGCCGTCACGAACCAGTGGGTCAACTCGTACAAGAGGCTGGTCCCCAGATTTGAGGCGCCGACCTACGTATCATGGGCGATGGTCAACCGGTCGGACCTCATTCGCGTGCCGGCGTACAAGCCTGGGCGCGAGGCATCTCGAAGAATCGAATACAGGGCGCCCGATCCCGCCTGCAATCCCTACCTCGCCTTCAGCGTAATGCTGGCCGCGGGCCTGCAGGGAATCGAGGAGAAATACGAGCTCCCGCCTCCCGTTGAGGAGAACGTCCACCAGATGAGCCAGGAAGAGAGAGATTCGCAGGGAATCGAGGCTCTCCCCCGCAACCTCTGGGAGGCGATCCAGGTCGCCGAGAGCAGCGAGCTCGTGCGGCAGTCGCTGGGAGACCAGGTCTTTAGGAGCTTTATCGAGAATAAGAAGATCGAGTGGGAAAGCTACCACTCCCATGTCACAAATTATGAGTTACAACGCTATCTCCCGGTGCTTTAGTTTGAGCGTTATTTTGGGACAGAGTCATGGCTCGTAGTTACAGCTCCGAATACGTTCCCAGGCTGACCAAGCAGGGTCTTTACGACCCTCGATTTGAGCACGACGCCTGCGGCGTAGGCCTCGTCGCGAATATCAAAGGCTCGAAGTCCCACACCATCATCGACCAGGGTCTTGAGGTCCTGGTCAATCTAGAGCATCGCGGCGCGTGCGGCTCAGACCCGGAGACCGGCGACGGCGCCGGTGTGCTCATTCAGATGCCCCACGAGTTCTTCGCCGAGGAATGCCGAGCTCTTGGGATCGACTTACCGCCGCCCGGAGATTACGGCGTAGGTATGGTCTTCTTTCCGAAAGACCCCGTGCAGCAAAGCGAGTGCGAAGCGACCATTGAACGACTCGTCCGCGATGAAGGCCAGACGTTTCTCGGCTGGCGGGACGTACCCGTTTCCCCGGATGCCATAGGCGTGCTGGCGAGGAAGGTCATGCCGGGCATTCGCCAGTTTTTCGTGGCGAAAAGCTCCGACATCGCGGACGGCGACGCCTTTCAGTTGAAGCTGTACGTTATCCGGCGGCTGATCGAGAACGCGGTCGCAGGCTCGAACCTGGCGAACAGTGATGAGTTCTACGTATGCAGCCTGTCCTCAAACACGATTGTCTACAAGGGGCTCATAATGGCCTCCCAGTTGGAGCACTTCTATCACGACCTCGCCAACGAACTCCTAATAAGCTCATTTGTAATGGTCCATTCCCGGTTCAGTACAAATACTCTTGGGTCGTGGAAGCTGGCGCATCCGTACAAGTACATCATTCATAACGGCGAGATCAACACTGTGCGCGGCAACATCAACTGGATGACGGCGCGTCAGTCCATGTTCGCGTCCCCGGTCCTCGGCGAGGACGTCAAGAAGCTCTTGCCGATAATCGGCGGCGTACAGAGCGATACCGCCGGTTTCGACAATGCCCTGGAGCTCTTGATGGCCACGGGAAGATCGTTGGCCCACTCCCTGATGATGATGATCCCCGAGGCGTGGGGAGACCATCTGCCCATGGACCAGGCGCTAAAGGACTTTTATGAGTACCACGCCAACCTGATGGAGCCATGGGACGGCCCCGCACTCATCATCGGCACTGACGGAACGAGGGTCTGCGCCGTCCTGGACAGAAACGGTCTGCGCCCATGCAGGTATCTGGTCACGTCGGACGACCTGCTGGTGATGGCTTCCGAGACGGGCGTGCTGGACGTGCCGCCTGAAAAGATACTTTACAAGGACCGAATCCACCCAGGGCGCATGTTTCTTCTCGACACCGAGCTTGGCCGCATCGTCGACGACGCCGAGCTAAAGGCCGAGCTATCCAACAGAAGACCCTACGGCCAATGGCTGGAAGCTAACCGTGTGACGCTGGACTCCCTGCCGGAGACGGATAATCCCGGCAGCTTCGATTTCGACACCCTCGTGCAGAGGCAAAAGGCGTTCGGATACACCCTGGAAGACCTTCGCATGATCCTTGAGCCCATGGCGATCAACGGCTCCGAGGCGATAGGCTCCATGGGCAACGATACGCCTCTGGCCGTGCTGTCGGACCAGGACCTTCTGCTATTCAACTACTTCAAGCAGCTGTTCGCGCAGGTCAGCAACCCGCCCCTCGACGCCATCAGGGAAGAGCTCGTTACGTCCCTGGAAGCGACCATAGGCGCCGAGCAGAACCTGTTCGAAGAGACGCCGGAACAGAGCCGTCAGCTAAGGCTGAGGCGGCCAATTCTCACCAACGATGAGATGGATAAGGTCCGCGATATCGATCTGCCAAAGCTCAAGACCAAGACGCTTTCAATGCTCTTCCGTCCCGATGAAGGTGCGGGAGCGCTGAAGCGGGAGATGGACAGGCTCTGTGAGGAGGCCTCCGAAGCGATCAGAGAAGGCTACACCATACTGGTGCTGTCGGACCGTGGCGTAAACGAGGTCCACGCGCCGATACCGAGCCTGCTGGCGACCGCGGGCGTGCATCACCACTTGATTCGCGAGGGCACGCGGACCAAGGTCGGCCTGGTCGTCGAATCGGGCGAGCCGAGGGACGTCGCACAGTTCGCCCTGTTGATCGGGTACGGAGCGGGAGCCGTCAATCCGTACGTCGCCTTTGAGACTCTGGCGTCGCTTGCCAAACACAACGGATTTCTCGAGGGTTCCGTCGACTTCGAGACGGCGGAGAAGAATTACGTGAAGGCGGCCGACAAGGGCATCCTGAAAATCATGTCCAAGATGGGCATCTCTACCATCCAGAGCTATCGGGGCGCCCAGATATTCGAGGCAGTCGGGCTCAACGATGAAGTAATCGACGAGTATTTCACATGGACGCCTTCGCGTGTCGGCGGCATTGGAATCGCGGAGATCGAAGAGGAGACGAGGCGGCGTCACGCCTCTGCATACCGGGCACAGATGCCAACGGGAGGCATGGACCTCGCGGCGGGAGGGTCCTACCTGTGGCGTCGCGGCGCCGAGCATCATATGTGGAACCCGGACACCATTGCCAGTCTTCAACACGCCGCCAAGACCAATAGCTGGGAGACCTACCAGCAGTTCGCCGGCGCTTCAAACGGCATGAACAAGGAGCTGAGCACTTTACGGGGCCTTCTCGAGTTCAAGGCGAGCGAACAGCCGGTTCCGCTTGACGAAGTAGAGCCGGCAAGGGATATCGTCAGGCGCTTTGCCACGGGCGCAATCTCGTTGGGGTCAATCAGCCGGGAGACGCACGAGACCCTGGCAATCGCCATGAACCGGATTGGCGCTCGCAGCAATACGGGCGAAGGCGGCGAGGACCATCACCGATACGTTCTCGACGCCGACGGCAAGGACAGAAATAGCGCGGTCAAACAGGTCGCTTCGGGTAGGTTCGGGGTGACCAGCAACTACCTTGCCCATTCCACGGACCTGCAGATAAAGATGGCTCAGGGGTCCAAGCCGGGTGAAGGTGGACAACTGCCCGGCGACAAGGTGGACGAGTATATCGGATGGATCCGCAGGTCGACGCCGCAGGTGGAGCTGATATCTCCGCCGCCTCATCACGACATATATTCCATCGAGGACCTCGCGCAGCTAATTTACGATCTAAAGAACGCCAATCCCAGCGCCCGCGTGCACGTCAAGCTGGTCGCGGAGGCCGGCGTCGGCACCATTGCCGCCGGTGTGTCCAAGGGTCACGGCGACGTAGTTCTGATCAGCGGCGACTCCGGAGGGACCGGCGCATCACCGGAGTCCTCCATCAAGAATGCGGGCCTGCCCTGGGAAATGGGCCTCGCCGAGACGCAGCAGGTGCTGGTCATGAACGACCTGCGTGGCCGCATAGTAGTCCAGACGGACGGCCAGTTGAAGACCGGACGAGACGTTGCCATCGCGTGCCTGCTGGGGGCCGAGGAGTTCGGCTTTGCCACCGCTCCGCTGATCACGTTGGGCTGCATCATGCTTCGTAAATGCCACCTGAATACCTGCTCCGTCGGCATCGCGACCCAGGACCCGGTGCTGCGCAAGCAGTTCGCGGGCAAGCCCGAACACCTCATAAACTACTTCTTCTTCATCGCCGAAGAGTTCAGATTGATCATGGCGGACCTGGGTTTCCGTACGGTCAACGAGATGGTGGGCCGCGTCGATATGCTGGACGGCCGCACGGCAATCGATCACTGGAAGGCCAAGGGGCTGGATTTCTCCCAACTGCTGTACAAGCCCGACGTTCCCAAAGAGGTGGCCACCTACTGTACTCAGGAGCAGGACCACGAGCTCTGGAAATCGCTGGACAACGTCATCATCGACGAAAGTCGCGACGCTATCGAGCGGCAGGAACCCGTCGTGCTCCACATGTCTATCCGCAACCAGAACAGAACGGTAGGCACCACGCTTAGCTACGAGATATCCAAGAGATACGGAGAAGACGGCCTGCCCGAAGACACGATCACGATCAATTTCAAAGGCTCCGTCGGACAGAGCTTCGCGGCGTACCTGGCCAAGGGCGTAACGATGCTCGTGACGGGCGACGCCAACGATTACTTCTGCAAGGGCCTGTCCGGCGGTAAGGTGGTCATAAGGCCGCCTGCCGAGTCGACGTTTACGCCTGAGGAAAACATACTCGTCGGGAACGTAGTGCTCTACGGCGCCACCGGCGGAAAGGCGTTCATACGCGGCGTGGCGGGAGAGCGGTTCGCCGTTCGCAACAGCGGAGCGCATGCCGTCGTGGAGGGTGTTGGCGACCACGGCTGCGAGTACATGACCGGAGGGATGGTCGTCGTCCTCGGACCGACGGGACGCAACTTTGCCGCCGGCATGAGCGGCGGCGAGGCCTACGTTCTGGACGAGAGCGGCAGATTCGCGAGCCTTTGCAACAGGGCGATGGTCGGCCTGGAAGCCGTTGAAGACGATAATGACATCGATTCCCTCCGCTCGCTGGTCAAGGAGCATTACGACCGCACGGGAAGCGCCAACGCCAAGCGTGTGTTGAAAAGCTGGGACGACATGCTTCCCAAGTTCGTGAAGATAATGCCCAACGACTACAAGAGGGTCCTCGAAGAGCGGAGACGCGGGGAAGACGAAGCTACAAAAGCCGCGGACTGACCCCCTCCTTAATCTTTCCCCACAAGCGGGGAGGAAAGCAGGGTACCCGGTTCGGCCTACGTGTTGATAGTGGGATTCGTAGTGAAGGTGAATGGGTAAACCATCCGGTTTTAAAGAAAAGGGACGTGAGCCGCTACCTCGCAGGCCGTCTTCCGAGCGCATTACGGACTTCAAGGAGTTCTACGGCAGTTGGACCGAAAAGCAGGCGAGGGAGCAGGGCAGCCGCTGCATGAACTGCGGGGTCCCATTTTGCCATACCGGCTGTCCCCTGGGTAACCTGATTCCCGATTGGAACGACATGGTGTACCGAGGGCGCTGGGAGGAGGCCCTGGCCGAGCTTCACTCAACGAACAACTTTCCTGAGTTCACGGGGCGAATATGCCCGGCGCCATGTGAGGCGGCCTGCGTCCTGGCGATAAACCAGGACCCGGTGACGATCGAGTACATCGAGAAGGCGATCGCGGACCGTGGATGGCAGGAGGGCTGGATCAAGCCGGAACCCCCTGCCACCCGCACCGGCAAGAGTATCGCCATCGTCGGCTCCGGCCCGGCGGGGCTCGCCGCAGCTCAGCAGACCAACCGCTGCGGGCACAGCGTCACGGTGTTTGAGCGAGACAGCTATATCGGCGGGTTACTTCGTCTGGGCATTCCGGACTTCAAGCTGGAAAAGCATGTAGTGCAGCGACGCGTAGACCAGATGGAGGCCGAGGGGGTCATATTCAAGACAGACGTCAACGTCGGTGTCGACTATTCGGTCGAGGAGCTCAGAGCCAACTTCGACGCGGTCCTCCTGACCGGTGGCTGCACCGTTCCTCGCGACCTTCCGGTCTCAGGCCGTGAGCTCGGCGGCATACACTTCGCGATGGACTTCCTGACTCAGCAAAACCGGCTTTACGCGGGCGAGAACATATCCGACGAAGAACGCATATCGGCCGAAGGCAAGAGAGTCGTGATTCTTGGCGGCGGCGACACGGGGTCGGACTGCCTTGGCACGTCGCATCGTCAGAACGCCGAGGTCGTGCACCAGTTCGAGCTCTTGCCGGAGCCTCCGGAGCACCGCGGCGAGAACAATCCCTGGCCGCAGTGGCCGCTTGTTCTGAGGCCGTCGACCTCGCAGGAGGAGGGTGGAATCCAGGACTACAGTATCCTGACCAAGTCCTTCTCAGGCAGCAATGGCAGAGTGGAGACCTTGCACGGCGTTCACGTCCGGTGGGGTGCGCCGGACGCAACGGGCAGGCCCGCGATGATCGAGGTGCCGGGAAGCGGATTCGACCTGGACGTGGACCTGGTCCTTCTGGCGATGGGCTTCGTGCATCCACAGAAAGAGGGCCTTCTGGCCGACCTTGGCGTCGAGCTGGACCCCCGGGGCAATGTCAAGACGGACGAGGACAAGATGACGAGCGTGGCCGGCATCTTCGCGGCCGGAGACATCTCCAGAGGGCAATCGCTGGTCGTCTGGGCCCTGGCAGAGGGACGCGAGGCCGCGCGGGGTGTGGACAATTACCTCATGGGCGAATCCGCTCTGCCCAGAGTCCTCACGGGCACATTGACCAGAACTTAGGCGAGGCACTTATAAAGCCAACGGACACGAGACAAGAGTGGCGCACCTAAATGCGCCACTCGATATCAATGCAAGACCATACGCCCTTCGTTACTTCAGGTAGATAACGCCGAACTGGTTGTCTACCACGTTTCCGGAACCGTCCAGCGTGAAGTTCGATGTTATCAGGCCCGACGCACCCTCGAATTGCCCCTGGCCATTCGTGATCTTCCACATGATCGAGCCGTGGCTCACCCCTTCCTCCGCGCTCGCACCGATGGTGCCCTCGCCAACGGTATCGAAATAAAGCCTGTTTCCCGGTCCGAAAGTGATCGTGCCCTTCTCCTGAAAGTTAGCCTCGCTGGTCATCTCGATCGTCGATTCAAATTTCGCCTCCTCGCCGGAGGCAGGTTGAATGCCTCCCTCCAGTCCGTTGGCCCCGACGGTCGAGATGATGCTACTGCTCGGGCTGGAAGTCTCAGCCTTCATCACCATTGGAGATTCGCTCACCGGGCTCGCCTGTCCTTTGAACTGCATCGCGTAAATTATCTGCGCCATGATCTGCCTCCTCGGCTAACTAGAATGTGCCAAACTTAACGCACTTCGCTGCCCTACGTTCCATAGGCGAAACTGAATGTACATTTTTGGCGTGGCTATGTCAAACAGTGTCTGCTTTGGCCTGGACTAGCGTTCAGCTTCAGGTTATACCTTGTCCACACTCCCTTGCAGTTCATTTCCCGTCGCTTCGTACGCAGCCTGATTCCGCTCGCGCCAACAATAGAGTTGAAACACGCCGTTCCTGCGACGATAATCTTGGTATAACGGGACGAGCCACATTGATAAATGCTTCACCATTGAAAAATTGCGCCGAGCCCACGAAAATAGAGTTGGCTCTATCTAAGTACGAGGATGCGAATGGTCCGACCAAACTGGATTACCGACCACCCGGACGCCTGCACGTGCGTGACCTGTACCGACGCGCGAAGAAAGCTCAGCCAGGCGGGCAAGGTGGGCCGAAACGAGAAGTGTCCCTGCGGCAGCAACAAGAAGTACAAGAGGTGCCACGGGCGGTGAGGCGACCCCTTCTCAGTCTCCTCCTTCGTAAGGAGGAGAAGACTCCTGCGGTCTGCACCTGACGGGCATTTGGCCAAGCAACTGGTTTCGGCCATCAATCTTAGCAAAGCAAGGAATCTTAGCGGGGAATGACCCCCTCTATAGTCTCCCCGTTTTTAAGGGGGAGAAATTCCGAATTCCTGCGGAAATACTTCGCCTTCCCGCACCAGAGCGTACAGAAACTCGTCGATGGTCTTGCCGTCCTTCGTGGCCCTCCTGCGCAATCTCGCCTCCTGGACGAAGCCCGCTTTTTCGAGAACTCGACGTGATGCGAGATTCCATTCGAAAACGTACGCCTCGACACGTGTTAGGTCGAAGTTGGCGAAGGCGTAGTCGACGACGGCCCGGACGGCATCGGTGGCGATGCCCCTTCCCCAAAAGGGTTCGGCCAGCCAGTAGCCAATCTCCGCCGTACGACGACGGACGTCGTCTTTGAGGGTCATGCCCATGCCTCCGATGGCTTCGGACTCCGAGGCTATGGCGAACGAGGTCGGTCGGTCCTGGTCGACCACGCGGTTGAGCCAGGCATCGGCGTCCGCTTCGGTATACGGGTGAGGAAAAGCATCCCGAACGTTCAACCATATGCTGCGATTGTTGGCATATCGAACTAAGGCCGGCGCATCATCCCACGACCAGCTTCGCAGCGCGTACTCACCGAACCGTATTTCCATTTTCATCTCTCCGATGTGCATCCATAGACCAACATATGAGGGCCACAGGCCATGCATATCGCCTGAAGCTGTTTCTGGTCTGGCTGCCAATACCAGCTGAACCGCATATCAGTGAGGCGATAAGGACACCGCATCCTCATTCCAGTATAATGGCCCAGTCCTTAACAAGGCACGAAAAATTGCGTGCCGCCGAATCCGAGCCAATCGTATTACCAAGGAGAAGAAATGGCCCCTAGCAAAGTAGCGTACATATCTCGAGGCGAGGTGGACACGACTCTCATCGAGCAAGGCCTTGAAGGCATCGATTATGAGCTGGACGTACACATCGTCGATAGCCCGGGAGAGATCATAGAGGCCGTCAAGGGTGCGGACGTCATCTTGAACGGCGGCGTGCCCATGCCAAAGGAGGTGATCGACGAGATCGACACCGCCCAGGCGATCATCGTCGGCAGCCACGGATTCAACCACATCGACCACAACGCCGCCACGGAAAAGGGCGTGATGATAATAAACTGCGCCGGCTTCTGCACGGAGGAGGTATCCAACCACGCCATACTCTTGCTCATGGCATGCGCAAAGAAGCTCACGTTGCTCCACAACCTGGTGAGGCAAGGCAAGTGGGGTGCGGAGACGAGGGCGCAGCTGATGCCGATGGCCCCAATCGACGGCCAGACCCTCGGACTGGTGGCGTTCGGCAACATCGCCAGGGCCACGGCCCGCAAGGCACAGGCCCTGGGCATGGACGTCATCACCTACGACCCCTATTGCCCACCCTGGGTAACGAAGGAGTACCGCGTGAGGCCGATAGCGACCCTGGAGGAGCTGGCCGCGGAGTCGGACTTCGTCTCCATGCACACGCCTCTGAACGACGAGACCCGCCAGCTGGTTGGGGAATCGTTCTTCAAGGCGATGAAGCCGACGGCGTATTTCGTAAACACCTGCCGAGGCCAGACTGTGGACGAGGCGGCGCTCATTCGGGCATTGCAGAGCGGCGAGATCGCGGGCGCCGGCCTGGACGTGTTCGAACAAGAGCCGACCCCCGCCGACAATCCGCTCCTGAAGATGGACAACGTCATAGTCACGCCTCATTCGGCGGGTTCGTCCAACCTGTCGCGCGTCCGCTCGCCAATTCGGGTCGGCAGCGAGACCGCGAGGGTGCTGAAAGGCAGCTGGCCCATGTCGGTCGTCAACCCCGAGGTTCGGGCCAAGATGCCCTTGAAGCCCCCTGCAGAGAACGTGTACGGCGACTAGCTTGCATAGGGCATGACGATACCGCTGTTGGGGCGGGTCTAAGACCCGCCCCGATGTTTTCGATGGGATGAAGCGCGCGAGCCGTCTTTCGAGAGACTCAACAATTCGCAGACAAAGGGGTCGGCCATGACATGCGTTCTTCGTCAGCCGCTCGAGGAGCACGAGGTCTTCGCCACGGACCTCTGGCGTGTAATCGTCAACCTCAACCAGAATAAGTTGGGCAAGCTCATGGTCTGCCTTATGCGACACGACGAGGACATCTGCGCACCGACGGATGCCGAGCTTCTGGAGCTCTGGAATGTAATTCGAAAGACAAAGGGCATCTTAGACTCACTTTTCCGGCCTGAC
This sequence comes from Chloroflexota bacterium, assembly GCA_022565015.1. Classification (GTDB taxonomy): domain Bacteria; phylum Chloroflexota; class Dehalococcoidia; order Lucifugimonadales; family JADFKI01; genus JADFKI01. Next base: position 519 of record JADFKI010000001.1, on the reverse strand, counting down.
CGGTACAACTACTCGTTCTTGATGAATCTAGACTCCCACGTACACTGCACATTATTCCCCGCTACGAGACCGCCCGCGTATTTGTGGGCGCCGACTTTCATGACTCCGACGATATCGCCGAGAACAGACTGAGCCGGGAAGCCCATAGCAGACTCGTTCAGTCCCTTCGAGAATCCTCATCTAATCTCGCGTAATGTCCGGCAACTACGGCGGCGTACTGCAAAAAAGCTATGCCCTATTAAGTGTGCCTCCCCATTCCACCTGACGTGGCAGTCCTTTAGCATTTAGCTAGTAGTAATAAAAGTATGGGATATCTGCGTCTAGTCGCGGTTCCTTAAACGAAAGCCTGCGGCTTCAAAGGGAGGTACCGGCAGCATGACTTTGACCACTGAAACCATCAGCCAGACGGAGCAGCAGCTAGTTGTCTTCGACCTGGCATCCGAGCTCTACGGCGTAGACATCGGCGTCGTAAGAGAAATTATCCGCATGCAGGATCTCACGCAACTCCCCCAGACGTCG
>JADFKI010000073.1 GCA_022565015.1 Chloroflexota bacterium | reverse complement strand
GCGCAGCTCATTAGCGGATATAATCACACTGTACGCGGAGCCTGAGGTAGAAGCGAAGTTCGATATTTCGGGATAGAGCCATTGAGCCAAGAGAAGGCAGTGCCGACGATGAAGCAGCTTTGCGAGTTGCTCGTGCCCTTTTTCAGCCAGAGCGCGGCCAAAAAGGCGATCGTGTTTGGATCGTATGCGCGAGGGGAAGCGGACGAGTACAGCGATCTGGACCTGATCATCGTCACCGAAACGGAGACGCCGTTCTTGGAAAGGTTCCGGGACTATACCGGCATATACAAGATATGGCGCAAGGGGCTCGATATGCTGGTCTATACCCCGGACGAGCTCGAACGTATGCAGAGTGAAGAGAACCCGTTCATAACCCATGCGTTGGGCGAAGGCATAGTCATCTATGAAGAATAGCGAGGCAGACGGCAGGCGGTGGCTCAGTCAGGCTGAGAATGACCTCGGTGCGGCTCAACACATGGCGGATGGAGGATTCTATGCCCAGGCCTGCTTCATGTGTCATCAGGTCGCGGAGAAGGCCCTGAAGGCGTTGGCATATTACCGCGGCGACAGGTACGTCCTCGGCCACTCGCTCCTACAGTTGTTGCGCGAGATTGTTGGCACGTTTCCTGAAATGTCTCAGTTCGAGTCGCTCATGGGGGTCCTGAACCAGTACTACGTCCCCACTCGATATCCCGACGCACTGCCCGGCGGGACTCCGTTCGAGACGTACAATCAGCGTCAGGCCGAAGAAGCCGTAGGCGGCGCGAGCCGTCTCGTCGATGCCGCCAGGGGGCTCATTCCCGCTTGAGCCTGCGGGCAGACAACTGCTTTCGTGTCGGTCGTCCAACGGGGTATAATGTCACCTGCATGTAAATAAGTTCCGACAATCGTCTTACTCATGCCGGAAGAGAGGTCTATCGAAAAATGGCTACTCGTGTAGGTATTAATGGCTTCGGTCGCATCGGCAGGCAGGTGCTCAGGGCGATCATGGAGCGTCATCCCGACAAGCTGGAAGTTGTGGCGGTGAACGACCTTGCCGACACAAAGACCAACGCACACCTGTTCAAGTACGACAGCAACTATGGCAAATACCCGGGCGAGGTGGAGGCCACGGAGGACGGCATTCTGATCGACGGCAACAACATCAAGGTGTTGTCGGTGCGTGACCCCTCCAACCTACCCTGGGGCGAAAACGGCGTGGACGTCGTCGTGGAGTCCACCGGCATCTTCACCGATGCCGGCCAAGCTGGAGGCCATCTAAAGGGCGGGGCCAAGAAGGTAATCATTTCCGCGCCCGCAAGCAACGAGGACATAACGCTGGTGCTGGGCGTGAACGAGGACAAGTACGATCCTCAGAAACACAACATAATCTCCAACGCGTCCTGCACGACCAACTGCATCGCAACGATGGTCAAGGTCCTCAACGATAGCTTCGGTGTCGAACAGGGCCTCATGACTACCATTCACGCCTACACCAACGACCAGAATATCCTCGACCAGGTGCATTCGGACCTTCGAAGGGCCAGAGGCGCGGCACAGAACATCATACCCACGTCGACGGGCGCCGCCCGCGCGGTCGGGCTGGTTTTGCCCGAGCTCAGCGGCAAGATCAACGGCATGGCGTTCAGAGTGCCGACGCCGACCGGCTCTGTCACCGATTTCGTGGCCACGCTCAAGAAGGGCGCCTCCAGTGACGAGATCAACTCGGCCTACCAGGAGGCGGCATCCAACGGCTTGAACGGCATTCTCGACTACACCGAAGAGCCAATAGTCAGCTCTGACATTATCCAGAATCCGCACAGCTGCATCATCGACGGCCTCTCGACCATGACGATGGGCGAGAGCATGATCAAGGTCGTGGGATGGTACGACAACGAATGGGGCTACAGCTGTCGCACGGCCGACCTCGTGGCATTCCTCGTGGACAAGGGCATCTAGTCCCAACCCCCTACCCCTTACCCCCGGGTGACTGGGGGCTAGAGGTTTGGGGTAAAGGGTTGGGGACACCGTCTATGGTGGAAGCCGGAGAGATTCAAGGGCGCATCCAGCTCATTCGCGACCTGTCCAATGAGCTGGCCGCTTTTTTCTATACCCTGCCCGACGATGTCTGGAGGGACCCGGAGCAGTTCGGGACCCCTTGCGAGGACTGGAAGGTCGCCGACGTGGTCACGCACCTTATTCAGGTCGGCGACATGTTCTTTCAGAGCATTACTCGCGGGCTCGACGGTGATACGACGCAGCCCATGGCCTATCGCGTACCCACGCCCGAGGAGTCGCTGGCCCAGCTTGTCGAGTTGCGTGACGCCTATTTCGAAGACCTCTTTTACGAGTTCAACACGGGCTGCCGGCGTCTTAACTCGCTGCTGGTCTCATTAGGTCCGGACCAATACGACACTCCGGCTTGGCATCCGGCCGGGGCGTTTCCGGTCTCCCAGCTCGTAGCCTGGCGTGCCTTCGAGCTGGCCGTGCACGGGTGGGACGTACGGTACTCCTTCGACCGGTCTGCACGGCTGAACGCCGGCGCACTGCCCTTCCTGGTCGATAACCTGTGGGCCTGGCTGCGGTCCGATTCCAAGGCGGCGGCGGAGCTGGACACGCCCGTTATCTACAGGTTCGAACTGGACGGTCCGGAGAAGGTCAGCTACGACGTTGCCGTTTCCGGCGGAGACATCATCGCCGGGCCATCGGATGACCGAAAGGCCGACGTTACCTTTCGGTGCGACGCCGACGCGTACATACTGTTCGTCTTGGGCCGGCTGCCCTTTAATCGCTCGGTGCGTCGAGGACGCCTGTCCTTCGAGGGCGACGAAGGGCTCGCATCCAAGTTCACGAGCTGGTTCCGGCCCGTGTAGGAGCCTGTCGGCTTCAATCGAGCGACGACAACGCCTCGGCAAGCCTTCGCGTTCCCGCGGCAATCTGCGCCTCATCAACGCCCGTGAAACCCAACAGCAGACCGCCCTGCTCCGGCGGTTCGAAATAGTAAGTCGACAGCGGCGTGGCTTCGACGTCATGTTGCGCCGCGAGCCGCTGAGCCAGTCTGTCGTCGACGCCCTTTGCCAGGCGACCTATGAGGTCCATACCCGAAGACGAAGGCCGCACCTCCATGAGGCCTCGCAGGTCGCGCTCGGCCGATTCCACCAGCGCCTCCTGCCTTTCGGCGTAGAGCGAGCGTGTGCGTCGGATGTGCCTCTCGAAGTGGCCTTCCACCATGAAGTCCGCCAGGACGGCCTGCTCCAACGAAGGCGACCCCCTGTCAATGAGCTCACGAGCGGCGACGAACGTATCGACGAGGCCCTGGGGCACCACCATGTATCCGATCCTAAGCGACGGGAACAGGGTCTTGCTGAATGAGCCCACGTAGATAACGGAGTCCTCTTCGTCCAGCCCTTGCAACGCGGCTATGGGCAGTCCGGCGTACCGATACTCGCTGTCGTAATCGTCCTCCAGGACCCAGGAGCGATTGCGGGCAGCCCAGTCCAGAAGCTCCAGCCTCCTGGACAGGGTCATGGTGATACCCAGGGGGTATTGATGGGACGGAGTCACGTAAGCGAGCCTCGCGTTTGGGGCCCTGGCGATTCCCGTGGCAATATCCAGCCCTTGCGAGTCCACGGGCACGGGCGCCACTTCCGCCCCCGCGCCCTGAAACGCGCCCCTGGCGCCGGGGTACCCTGGGTCCTCCACCCACACCACGTCGCCCTCGTTGAGCAGGACGCGCGTTACGATATCCAGCGCCTGCTGAGAGCCCGCGATCATTATCACCTGGTCCGCTTCACACCTAACGCCCCTCACCGCGCCGAGATATGAAGCGATTATCTCTCGCAAGGGCCTGTAGCCCGCCGGGTCCCCATAACCCAACAGGTCGAGGGAGGGGCTGCGCCATCTTCTGTTCCAAAGCCTGGACCAGGTCTTGAACGGGAATATTTCCATGGCGGGCAGGCCGGCCCGGAACGCCCTGGGAATGGCGAAGTCGTGGGGCTCGCTCACCGTGGTTCCCGCCAGCAGATGCCCGCGGCTGGACAGGCCTCGACCGGCCTTCCTCGATTTTGCCGACTTTCTTTGGTCGGACCTCACCCGCAGCAGGTGGTCTGGGAGCTCCGCCGCCACATACGTACCCGACCCGGTCCTTCCTTCGAGGTATCCCTCCGCCAGAAGCTGCTCATAGGCATTTACGACGGTGTTTCTTCCGATGGAGAGGTCTGCGGCCAGGGCTCTCGTTGAGGGCAGCCTGACCCCGGGAGATAGCTCGCCCACCAGGATCGACCTTCGCAGACCTTCGTAAAGCTGTCTATAAAGCGGAACGCCCGCGTTCTGATCGAGGTCAAGGTCGGTAATTGGGACCGGCGGCGCAATTTTTTGATTCGACTGATTCGGCATGGGCCACTCGTCAGATAAATGGTCCTATCATTATAACTGAAAGTGGCCCTTGTACCAGACCACTTTTTCGTTATATCGTAGTCTTGACGGCTGTAAACTCCGAAGATGACGCAGCGCAGACAGGGACAACCGAAACCGCCGGGATGCCTAGGCTGTTTCCTGGCCTATCGGAAGTACTCAGACGAATGAAGAAGACTCTAATTACGAAACTTTTAGGAGGAGGAAAACATGGCAATTGACGTGAAGGCCGAGACAGGTACGTTCCGCGTAAAGGCGGGGCTGGCGCAGATGCTGAAGGGCGGCGTCATCATGGACGTCGTGACGGCGGAGCAGGCGATTATCGCTGAGAACGCCGGCGCGGTGGCCGTCATGGCCCTGGAGCGTGTGCCCTCCGACATACGCAAGACGGGCGGCGTGGCCCGAATGTCCGATCCCTCGATGATTACGGCGATCATCGAGGCGGTGACGATACCGGTGATGGCGAAGGCGCGAATCGGCCACTTCGTCGAGGCCCAGGTCCTGGATGCGTTGGGCGTCGATTACATCGATGAGTCCGAGGTCCTCACACCGGCGGACGAGGAGAACCACATCAACAAGCACGATTTCAAAGTGCCCTTCGTTTGCGGTTGCCGCGATCTGGGCGAGGCGCTGCGCCGAATAGGCGAAGGCGCGGCGATGATCCGCACCAAGGGCGAGGCCGGAACCGGGAATATCGTCGAGGCCGTTCGGCACGCCCGCAAGGTGCTGGGCGAAATCCGAAGGATTCAGGGCATGGACGAGGGCGAGCTGATGTCGACGGCCAGAGACCTCAAGGCCCCATACGAGCTTGTGAGAGAGATCCACGAGACCGGAAAGCTGCCCGTCGTGAACTTTGCCGCCGGTGGAATAGCCACTCCGTCGGACGCCGCCCTGATGATGCAGATAGGAGTCGAGGGCGTCTTCGTTGGCTCCGGCATATTCAAGTCTTCCCAGCCACAGCTTATGGCCGATGCCATCGTCAAGGCGACGACGCACTACAAAGACCCGAAGGTTATCGCTGAAATCTCGCGTGGCCTTGGCGACGCCATGCCGGGTCTCGATATCCGGACGATGCCGGAGGAAGAGCAGCTGGCGACGCGGGGCTGGTAGGTTGCCCAAGATAGGCTTACTGGCCATTCAGGGCGACTTTCATGAGCACATCCTGGCCCTTGACCGCCTCGGCGTCGAGTCCCGGGAGATTCGAAAGCCTCAGCAGCTTGACGAGGTCGACGGCCTGATTATCCCAGGCGGGGAGAGCACGACCATCGTGCAGCTTATCGATATCTTCGGATTTCGAGAGGTGCTGGTGGAAAAGGTAAAGAACGGCATGCCGGTGTGGGGTACTTGCGCCGGCATGATCGTCATCGCCGATAAGCTCAAGGACCACCGGCCGGAGCCCCTTCACCTGATGAACATCAAGGTGAGCCGCAACGCCTTCGGCCGGCAGACAGACAGCTTCGAGACCGACCTCGATATCAAGGGGATCGAGGGGCCGCCGTTTCACGCCATATTCATTCGCGCGCCTGTAGTCACAGAGTTAAGAGAGGGTGTCGAGGTCCTTGCCGCCGTCGAGGACGGAAGGCCTGTTGCCGTTCGGCAGGACAATATGCTGGCCACTGCGTTCCACCCCGAGCTTACAGACGACACTCGTGTTCACGAGCTGTTCGTGAGGATGGTTGAACGTTCAACGTAATTGGCTGTATCATCTATATATGCAGGGATAGCACCATAGCCCTTCTAGTATCGTGGAGAAGGGACGACGGTCTCAAGGCCGGTCGGAGGTAGCTACGGTCCTTAGAAATAAGAACGCGCCCCCGAACTTCGCGGCAACCAGGTCGCTAACTCCCCTGGATTTCCTACGTTTCGTTTTCTGGGAGGAGTCGGCCAAGGCCAACCGAGCACATACGCTCAAGAGCCTGGCCGGACTCAGGTCGTCCTTTTACTCCCTCATCCGAATTTCCCGAAGCGGACTGTCCATTCGCGGAAGAGGCTGCGCATGGGCATTATCCGGCGACGCCGGCGTAATAGGCGTGGCGGCCGCCCGTCAGCGGTCCGGCCCGCAGAGCTGGGAGATAACGCATCTGTTCGCAAAGCCTGCCTCTCACAGGCAGCTGCCCTTGCTCCTGGATAGCGTTTCGACGGCCGCCGCAGCGAAGGGCGGCGAGAGAGTGTTCATTCGCCTAAGCGGAGACGATCCTCTCATCGACGTGGCGAAGCTGAGCGGGTATTTCCCGCAGGTATCCGAGGTACTCTTTCAGAAAAGACTCGAAGGCGGTAGCTCAGTGCCCATGGCAGGGCATATTGGAAGCTCGGGGCCGTTCCGAGATAAGGCCCCGAAGGATGACCACGACCTTTTCAGGATGTACAACGCCGTTACTCCGCCCGAGATTAGGTTCGCCGTGGGCATGACCCTGGAGAGTTGGATGGCGTCCCGTGAACGGCCGGGGGGCAAGTCCGCTGAGGTCGTCATGGAAGGCGAAGATGGGATTGCCGGGTTGCTTCGGTACTCCCGTCGCCCGTCCTTCGGCCTGATCGAAGCCGTCACTCGCCCCGAAAGGCGCCACGGCCTCGGACCGATGGTCGAAATGGGACTGCTGGGCATGAGCGAAGGGACGGAGGTATATTGCCTTGTGCCCGAGTACCAGGTAGAGTTGCAGAGTTTAATAGTCGATAAAGGCTTTAGGGCGGTCGCCGACTACGTAACCCTTGTAAAGTCGCTGACTGTGAAGGACCGCGAGAAATCGCGGCTGCGCGCGTCCGTGCCATCCGTCTGATTTAAATGGTAATGCGCGCGCCACTGGCCGCGGATCCCGGTTGTCGGCACGCTATGAGCCGATGGGAATTGGGAATATGAGATCGGAGGTAGATAGGACTCGTTGGAGAATCGCATAGATACGGACCTACAGGGTCTCCTTAAGACGCTGCCGCCTCATCTGCAAGCGCCCCTATCCGAAAGGGAAGACTTGAACGAGCTTTTGGAGGTGGTGCTCGACCTGGGCCGGAAGCCTGAAGCACGTTTTCTTGGCGACACCTTCGTCATGGACGGTGGCGATGTTACCGAAGAGGACATCGCACACGTCATAGGTAACATTAGCCCCTTCGGTGAGGACAATCGGGCGGGAATCGAACGCACGCTTCACCGTATCTCCGCCATGCGCAATCGGTCTGGAAAGGTCGTCGGACTGACGTTGCGCGTAGGTAGGGCCGTCTATGGCACCATACGAATTATCGAAGACCTGATACTGACGGGAAAGAGCGTTCTCCTCCTGGGCAAGCCCGGCGTTGGGAAGACGACCATGTTGAGAGAGGTCGCCAGGGTCCTCGCCGACGATGCACACCGGCGTGTAATCGTGGTGGACACCTCGAACGAGATCGCAGGCGACGGGGACATACCGCACCCAGGCATCGGCCGGGCCAGAAGAATGCAGGTCCCTTCCCCCGCATTCCAGCACGCGGTGATGATCGAGGCCGTCGAGAACCACATGCCTGAGGTCATCGTCATTGACGAGATAGGCACCGAAATGGACGCGGACGCGGCCCGAACGATAGCTGAACGCGGAGTCCAACTGGTCGCCACGGCACACGGCAACACGCTGGACAACCTCATCATAAACCCGACGCTCTCGGACCTCATAGGGGGAGTCCACACCGTAACGCTCGGCGACGTCGAGGCGCGACGCCGGGGCAGCCAGAAGACTGTCCAGGAACGGCGCGCGCCGCCCACCTTCGACATTCTCGTCGAAATTCAGGGCTGGGACCAGGTGGTAGTACACGCCGACGTGTCCGAGGTCGTGGACCGCCTGCTCAGAGGCCACACGATTTCGCCCGAGCGCCGCATGGTAGACGAAGATGGAATGGTCCGCAAGAGCAGGGCTGCCTCGAGCATGTCGCTGGCCACTCAGAACGGAAGGACGCCTTCCAGGGTCGAATCCCACGTCGAAGAGCCCGAGGAAGAGGAAGCAGAGGTACCCGTAACACTGACCCGCATCCTTCCCTACGGCGTCAATAAGGGCAAGCTGCAACAGGCCGTGCAGGGCCTCAACGCTCCGGTAGAGGTCGTGGGGGACCTGGGACGCGCGGACCTGCTGCTAACGACGAAGAACTACTATAGAAGGCGGACCCAGGCGCTGAAAATGGCGGAGCAGCAGGGCAAACCAGTCTACGTGCTCCGAAAAAACACCCTGATCCAGATACAGCAATTCGTTCAGGCCATATCGCGAAAGCAAAATGATCTATCCCGCTCCGAAAACAGTGTCGTCCATGCGATGAAGGAGGCTGAGGAGGCGGCAGTCAAGTTCGAAGACGGCGCCACTCAGGTGGACCTGAGCCCCCAGGGAGCTTACATCCGACACCTGCAGCATAAGATCGCGGACAAGTATGGCCTGGCATCCTCCAGCGCGGGCAGGGAGCCCAGCCGCCACGTGGTCATATACCGCCGCTAGCTCTCTTCGGCCCTGGCTTCGGGTCCAGACTTGAACGCGGCCTGCTCGTTGGATACAATCTTCCGCGAAGATACTTCCGATGTAGGCCGTAAGTCCGTAACGAGACACAAGAGATGCTTTTAGGGGGAGCCTTGTCTCTTTTCATATCATTTGAGGGCGGAGAGGGCTCGGGCAAGTCCACCCAGGCAGAGACGCTACACAAGAGACTTGTCGATGAGCATTACCAGAGCCTCTTACTTCACGAACCCGGTTCCACTCCCCTGGGGAGACATATGCGGGACCTCCTCAAGGGCAGACCGTGGGGAGGCGAGACGATATCTCACGGTGCCGAGCTGTTCATGTTCACCGCGGCCAGAGCCGAGCTTGTCGCGAAGGTAATCAAACCACTGATGAGGCAGCAGCGGGGCATCATCATTGCGGACCGCTACGCTGACTCGACTATCGCATACCAGGGCTACGGAAGGCGCATGCCTATCGAAGAGCTGGTCACGGTCAATCATCTTGCAACTCAGGGCGTGTTGCCGGACTTGACCTTTCTTTTGGATTGCGCGCCGGAGGAAGGCCTAAAGAGGGTCGGCGAGCTTCAGACCGTCTTACCTCTGGAAATCGCGGACGAGGCCTTGGGTGGCCGCGTCGACAGGGAGGGCACGACCAGGTTCGAAGAGGAGTCCATCGATTTCCATGAGCGCATTCGCGTCGGCTATCTCAAGCTGGCCGAGCAGGAGCCCGAAAGATTTCGAATAATAGACGCCGCCAAGTCAATTGAAAAAATCGCCGAGCAGATATGGTCGATCGTCTCCGAGAAGCTACCCGGACCGTCGGACGCCGGGCCCCCCGAGCTGAAGCTGGAGTTTCCCGCGTAGCTACCATCCTGCAGCATTCATCCCGTACAGGTCAGCGCCTTATGACACCCGAGCAGATAGAGGCTTACCTCTCGAAGCCGCACATTGCAGACCTTGCCACGGTCCGACCCGACGGGTCCCCTCACGTTGCGCCCGTATGGTTTCTGTACGAGGACGGAGTCGTTAAGGTGCTGGCGGAGACCGGCTCCGTGAAGATCAAGAACCTGAAGAACGAGCCCAGGGTCTCGGTCTCCATTGCGACCGACCAGCCACCGTACGAATACGTCATCATAAACGGCGTCGCCGAGGTCTCAGGGGGCGACATCTCCGACATATTGCGAAGGGTTTCCGTCCACTACCAGGGTCTGGAGGAGGGCGAGCGCTACGCGGAAAAGACCCTGCGGGAGTTGGATCTCTGCCTCATCACGATAAGGCCCTCAAAGCTGATTGGATGGTCCGGCGAAGGTTAGCTGATGAAACTCGTCGATGTTGTCAATGTGCGACATCCGAGGGCTCGCCTCGCACGTTATCACGCATGCTTTCGAGATCCTCTTGTTCCAGCGAGTGGAATCTAATTACGACCAGCGTGCCCTCGCGCTCCGAGCTGGTTATTTCGATATCCCCCTCGTGTTGTTGGACGATCTGGTAGCACATGTACATCCCCAGTCCCGTGCCCTTTCCGGGCTCCGCCGTGGTGAAGAAGGGGTCGAATACCTTGGAGGCCGTCTCCGCGTCCATGCCGTGGCCGGAGTCCTGGAATCTGACTTCTATGCTCGATAGGGGGCCTGCGCGTCCTCCCACGAGGTGGCTGCGAATTTTCAGTGTGCCGCCATCGGGCATCGCGACGACGGCATTGGATATCACGTTGCTGAAGGCCTGGACCAGGCTTGCGGGATGGCCCTGCACCGACGGCAGATCGTCGGCAAGGTCTAAGGCGGGCTTAACCCCGGCCGTTGCCATATTGTTGATGTTAGTCCGAATCGCCTGCTCGAGCAGCTGGTTAATGTCGGTGGGGACCATCTGCTGCTCTGGTGACTGGGTGTACGACAGCATCTTGCTGACTATGCGGGCGCAGCGGCGGGCCTCGTTGTCTATGTAGCCCAGGTATCGCTCGAGATAGGCCAGGCTATGCTCTTCGGACAGGCTTCCCATGTCGGCCAGGAGCTTCTGCTTTCCTAGCTGAGCAAACCCCAGGATCGACGCGAGGGGATTGTTGATTTCATGGGCCACGCCACCGGCTAACTGTCCTACCGCCGCCATCTTCGCGGACTGCAAGTTGCGCTGCTGTGCCAGCTCGAGATCCCTCATCATGCTTACGTTGGCTTCGTTGGCCTCTGCCAGTTCGGCCGCCTGCTTACGCTCGGTTTCCAACAGGCGGACCCGTTCCAGAACATGGGCTATCGACTCGGCCATGAGCTCCGTCACGGAAAGCTCGAAATCATCAGCCGTGCGGCCCGTCTTGAAATGAAGCGTCACCACACCCAAGGCCCTGTCCTGGACGATCAGGGGACTGGCCACGACGGTCTTGATACCCCTCTCCTTCAGATTGGGATTGACTACTATGTCACTGCTCAGAACATCCTCGACTATTAGAGAGCTGCGGTCCAGAAGGACCTTACCTACAATGCCCTCACCGATTCGATAAGTACCGGGTCTCAGATCGTTGAATCCCATCCCCACCAGCGCAACGGGTCGCAGGACTCGCTTCTTCTCATCAAACAGGTGTACATTCGCGCTGTCCGCATCGTGAGCTGAGACGATGATCTTCAACATGGAGGTAAGAAGCTCGTCCCTCGGCCTGTCCTGAAGCCCCTGCTCCGCGATGTCCTTCAACGACTGAAGATGGAACGCCTTTTTATGCTCCTCAATCAATGCCTGCTCAAGCTGCTTCCTGGACTCAGAAAGTGCCTCCGTCATGTCTGAGAACGCTCGTGAAAGGTCTCCCAGCTCGTCTTTGCGCAGACTGTCTTTTCGGTCCTTTACCAGCAGGTCACCGCTGCCTACGGACTCTGCCGCCCTCGCCAGCCGCCTGATCGGATGCGTGAAATGGCGGGCTATCAGATAGGAGATAGGGACGCCGACGGCTATCAGCGCCAGGGTCTGAATGAGCTTTTGGATGGCGATCCGCCGCAGGTCCTGCCGGAGCGAAGATGTCTCGAAACTGTATTGAACGAAGCCCACGGTGCCGGTCTCGTCGCCGATAGGACCGCTCAGCTCGAACCTGCCCTCACTGTAGCTGATAACCGGTCCATCTCCGTCAAACACCGGGACGAACGAAGAGTCTGAACGCGTTGAGACCTCCTTTCTGTCGAATCCGTCTAGGAGATTCTTGTCGGCGGAGTAGATGCGAAGAAACGACACGTCCGGCTGACTGCGCACGACGGCGACCATCTCCTTGACTTCCTTCGCGTTCAGCTCGCCGGGGGACTCGTTGACCACATTGTTCAACATATTTAGCATCGCGAGTCCGTTGGCGCCGAGATTGTCCTCGAAGATTGCCTTTTGACGGCGAACGTCCAGAAGGGTCGTGACCGCCATTAGCATGGCAATCGTCAGCACCATGCTAACAGTCAATACGGTGCCGATGCTCCACCTGGGCTGAAAGCGTGTCAGCGGTTTCGTCAAGCTTTGGTCCACTCGATGCATCCGAGGCAGCTGTCGGACGCAAGATTGCGGGCGATGCGCATGATGAATGCGACAAGCGCCTCTCTTCAATTTCCCCAATACATAGCCTAACCGCGTTGCTTTTCGAGCACATGGTAATAATGACGTAATAGTACTACGTAGAAGCACCCTATTTTATAGGAGTCATCCCCGATGATAGGCAGGTCCGTGACATTTAAGTTGGCTATTGAGACCGGTTTCGAATCGCCGTGCAGATGTCGTATATAATAGGGACCAACGTTTGCGACGCCCCTAAGACCCACCAAGATTCAGCCCAGAGGATGGGAATTGCCAGAGGACAACGAACAGTCCGTAATTTTAATCGTTGAAGATGATGCCTCCATCCGGGAAATCGTCGGTCGAGTGTTGCAGGAAGAGGGCTACAGGATCGAAACGGCGACGAACGGGCTCATCGGCCTCGAGCAGTTCTATAAGGTCCTGCCGGACCTCATTATTCTGGACGTCAAGATGCCGGAGATGGATGGCTGGGAGACCCTGCGGAGGATTCGTGAGATTTCGAATTGCCCGG
>JADFKI010000327.1 GCA_022565015.1 Chloroflexota bacterium | reverse complement strand
TACCTATTATATTTACATTTCCCGCGAATATCCTAATCGCCTCTCTCAACGTTACGGAGGTACTAATATTCCAGACTGAAACTCTGGAACGAGCGCGTCTAGAACCTATGTTCGGAAACATAGTTGTAGGATAATGCATATGAGGCCCTTGGATCAAGGGGCCAGCATCCGGCTCTTGATGGTTATTTCCAACATGGCCATACCTTAACACGGCTGAACCCATGTATAAGTAAACGAGTATGCTTCCGCTCTCTTCCTGGTGACCTCTGAGAAATAGTTCGCCTCGTGCAGAAAGTTCTGGTGATCTGGTAACGAACTCTACTTCGGCTTCGAAAGCATCGACGTATTGAGGAGAAGGTGGAAGTTCCTCCAAAAAATCCCAGACCTTGGGCGCAGAAACTGCCTTCTCAACCCAGTCGACATATGTTTCACCATCACGCCAATGGCGGGGCAATGCCAAATTGGTCACCTATCCATAATATTAGGTGACCATTATAATATTATTTGGGGAAATCGCACGGAAGTAGACTAAATAAGATTCTAATAGTGTAAAATACGCAATCCGCGGCGCTGGCCTTGACGGGCTCGGTCGAGATGCCCTCCGCTGCGGCGGAGTCCGGCGATATTCGATTTTTGGGAGTCGGACGGGTACGGAGCGAGGTTCTGGCCCATGAAGGATTGTTCCATGCGGGCCAAGTGCTCCGGCGTGCCCTCAGCGATGAGCTGACCGCATGAACGCTACATGTAGGCTTCGCGGCGATGTCGGACCCGCATTACCCTCACTTCTCGCGCCTCGTCGTCGATCTCGTATATGACTCGCCAAGAACCGACACGTACGCGCCAGTCGCTAGCCGAACCGACTATTTTTCGGCATCCGGGTAGCCTTGGGTCGTTCGCCTAAGCCCTTATAACGGCGATTACTTGATTGAATACCTCCGGTGTCAGCCGCCTCAGGTCGCGTTCAGCCGAGCGCTCGAGGTAGACGTCATACACTCGGGGAGTATTCCTCTAAGAAATCATCAAGCTTCTTGAAGTCGAGAGGTCTTTTGCGCATCTCTGCCAGGTCTTTGAGGTCATCGAGGTCCTCGAGCTGCTCAAGCATGTCCCGGTAGTCATCAATGTCGATGATGACCGCCGATGGCTTTCCATCCTCCACAATGACCTGAAGCCGCCTCTTTTTACGGTCATTCGCCATACGGGTGCTCCCTTCGTGTGCACATGGAAGAAGCCCTCAATCCGCGGCGCCGGCCTTGGCGGGCTCGGTCGTGATGCCCTCCGCTGCGGCGGAGTCCGGCGATATTCGATTTGCGGAGTCGGACAGGTACGGCGCGAGGTACTGGCCCGTCAAGGAGTGCTCCATGCGGGCCACCTGCTCCGGCGTGCCCTCGGCGATGAGCTGACCGCCCTTGTCACCGGCCCCGGGGCCGAGGTCGATCAGCCAGTCGGCGTTCTTGATCAGGTCCAGGTGATGCTCGATGAGCACTACGCTGTTGCCGGCGTCCACCAGCGTGTGCAGCACACGCAGCAGGTGTGCGCAGTCCTCGAAGGAGAGGCCCGTCGTCGGCTCGTCCAGGATGTACAGGGTCTGGCCCGTCGCCCGCTTGGACAGCTCGGTGGAAAGCTTCACGCGCTGCGCCTCGCCGCCGCTGAGCTGCGTGGCGGGCTGACCCAGGCGGATGTAGCCCAGGCCGACGTCGTACATCGTCTGGAGCTTGTTCCTCACGCGGGGAATGTTCTCGAACTGGTCCAGCGCCTCGGTCACCGTCATGTTCAGAACCTCGGCGATGTTCTTGCCGCGGAACTCGATCTCCAGCGCCTCGCGGTTGTAGCGCTTGCCCTCGCAAACCTCGCACGGCACCGTGACGTCGGGCAGAAACTGCATCTCGATGTTGATGTAGCCGTCGCCCGTGCAGGCCTCGCAGCGCCCGCCCTTGACGTTGAAGGAGAAGCGGCCAGGCTTGTAGCCGCGCACTCGCGACTCCGGCATCGTCGCGTAAAGCTCGCGGATCGGCGTGAACGTGCCGGTGTACGTCGCGGGATTGCTTCGCGGCGTGCGCCCGATGGGAGACTGGTCGATATTGACGACCTTGTCGATGTTTTCCACGCCCTGGATGGATTTCACCGCGCCTGGACGGTCTCTCGACTTGTAGAACTCTTGAGCCAGCTTCTTATAGAGTATCTCGTAGATGAGCGTGCTCTTGCCGGAGCCCGACACGCCCGTGATGCAGACGAGCAGGCCCAGCGGTATCTTGACGTCGATGTTTTGCAGGTTGTTCTGGCTGGCGCCCTTGATCGTGATTCGCTTGCCGTTGGACTTGCGCCGCTTGTCGGGCATGGGAATCTTCTTGCGGCCCGACAGGTACTGGCCGGTAAGCGATTCCGGCGTGTTGATGATATCTTCGTACGGGCCCTCTGCGACGATGTGACCTCCATGCTCGCCCGCGCCGGGGCCCAGGTCCACGATGTGGTCCGCCGCCCGCATGATGGCCTCGTCGTGCTCGACGATAATTATGGTGTTGCCAATGTCCCGCAGGTTCTTCAACGTGTCGATCAGCCTGTAGTCGTCGGCCGGGTGCAGCCCTATGGACGGCTCGTCGCATACGTACAGCACACCCATGAGCCCCGAGCCGATCTGGGTCGCGAGCCTGATGCGCTGGGACTCGCCGCCGCTGAGGGTCGATGCCGTCCGAGACAGCGTCAGGTAGTCGAGGCCGATGTTCAGGAGGAAGTTCAGGCGAGCGTCGATCTCCTTGAGTATCTGGCTGGCGATCGTCTTCTCACGCTCGGTCAGCACCGGCGGGTCGTCGTTGGCAAACTTTTTAGCCTTCTTCCCTTTGGCGGTCCGCCTTAGGCGGATTCTACCATTGGAAGATGCCCCTTCCCCCCCTGCGGGAGGGACGGGATTGGGGCCGCCCTCGCCGCCAATCTGCTGGACCCATTCCCGCGCCCGCGATATGGACTTGTCCGTCACCTCCATGATGTTAGAGCCGCAGACGGTGACCGCCAGCGCCTCCGGCCTCAGCCTGTTGCCGTTGCATGGCTGGCAGGCTATGGTCGACATGTATCGCTCGATCTCGTTGCGAACGTAGTCGGACTCCGTCTCCCGATAGCGCCGTTCCATGTTCTTGACGACGCCCTCAAACGAGGCGTTCCACCGGTAGATCTTGCCTCGCTTGGTCCTGTGCCTCACCTTTATGGACTTGCTGCCGGTGCCGAAGAGGACGACGTCCATGGCCTTCTTGTCCAGCTTCTTTACCGGGTCGGTGAATGAGAAGTCGAAGGCCTCGGCCAGCGACTCCAGCTGACTGTAGTACCACGGCGTCATCGTGCCGGAGCGCGCCCACGGCTGTATGGCGCCTTCGGCCAGGCTCAGGTCCGTTTTGGGGACGACCAGCTCGGGATCGACCTCCAGCTTGTAGCCGAGGCCGGTGCAGGTCGAGCACGCACCGTGGGGAT
>JADFKI010000326.1 GCA_022565015.1 Chloroflexota bacterium | reverse complement strand
ATTCGGGTCGGCAGCGAGACCGCGAGGGTGCTGAAAGGCAGCTGGCCCATGTCGGTCGTCAACCCTGAGGTTCGCGCCAAGATGCCCATGAAGCCCGCCGCGGAGAACGTGTACGGCGACTAGCTTGCATAGGGCATGACGATACCGCTGTTGGGGCGGGTCGCAGACCCGCCCCAATGTTTTCGAGGGGATGAAACGCGCGATCCGTCTTTCGAGAGGCACAACAATTTGCAGACAAAGGGGTCGGCGATCACATGCGTTCTTTGTCAGCCGCTCGAGGAGCACGAGGTCTTCGCCACGGGCCTCTGGCGTGTGATCGTCAACTTCAACCAGAATAAGCTGGGCAAGCTCATGGTCTGCCATGCGGCACGACGAGGACATCTGCGCACTGACGGATGCCGAGCTGCCGGAGCTCTGGAATGCAATTCGAAAGACAAAGGGCATCTTAGACTCACTTTTGCGTCCTGACCGTTATAACTACGCGTTCTTGATGAATCTAGACTCCCACGTACACCTCCACATTATTCCCCGCTAAGAGACCGTCCGTGTATTTGAGGGCGCCGACTTTCATGACTCCCACGAAATCACTGAGAACAGACTGAGCCGAGAAGCCCATAGCAGACTCGTTCACTCCCTTCGAGAATCCTCATCTAATCTCGTGTAATGGCGGCTACTACGGCGGCGTACTGCAAAAAACTTATGCCCTATTAAGTGTGCCTCCCCACTCTATCCAACGTGGCAGTCCTTTAGCATTTAGCTAGTAGTAAAAAATATGGGATATCTGCGTCTAGTCGCGGTCCCTAATACGAGACCCTGCGGCTTCAAAGGGAGGTATCGGCAGCATGACTATGACCACGGAAACCATCAGCCAGACGGAGCAGCAGCTAGTTGTCTTCGACCTGGCCTCCGAGCTCTACGGCGTGGACATCGGCGTCGTGAGAGAGATTATCCGAATGCAGGAGCTCACGCAGCTCCCCCAGACGTCGTTTTACGTGGAGGGGGTCATTAACCTCAGAGGGAAGGTCACGCCGGTCATAGACCTGAGGAAGAGGCTAAGCCTTCCAGTCTCCGAGCAGGACGAGGACACTCGTATCCTGGTCGTAGACGTTGAAGACCAGGATATCGGCGTGATCGTCAATTCAGTCGTCGAGGTGCTGCGAATCTCCTCAGGTTCAATCGAGCCGACCTCATCCGTTATGACCCTGGCGGACTCGTCCAATCTGTTGGGCATCGTCAAGCTAGACGACAGACTCATCATCCTGCTGGACCTCGCGCAGGCTTTGTCTGAGGACGACATGGACCTGGCCAGCTATCAGGCAGCCGTAGAGGCCTATAACCAGAAGGGCCTGAAGGCGGCTGAAAAAGTGGAAGCCAAAGCAGAGGAAGAGCCGGGGGTTGAGGAGAAACCCAAGACACAGGCTAAGGACGAATCCAGGTCGGAGTCCAAAGCCAAAGCGAAGACAAGGAGCGCATCCAAGTCGAAGTCTGATGCCGAGTCAGAGCGTGAACAGGCGATCGACACCGAGCCGGAGGAGCAGAATGAACAAGAGCCGGCGGTCGAGCTGAACTTTGAGCTTCTCGAGCAAAGCTTCGCAAAGTTGGCGCCCAGGGGTGAAGAGTTCGTAGAGTCATTCTACGATCGACTCTTCGACATGTATCCCGAAATGAAGCCCATGTTCGCTAAGACCGATATGAAGAAGCAGAGAAAGAAGTTCCTGGAATCCATGGTCCTGGTCGTCAATAACCTTCGGAACCCCGATGTGCTCGGCCCAGCGCTGGCGAATCTAGGCGAGCGCCACAAGGAGCTGGGCGCTGAGGAAGCGCACTACGCGATGGTCGGCGACGCCCTTCTGGGAACATTTGAAGAGTACTTCGAAGACGACTGGACGCCCGAGCTAAAGAGTGCTTGGTCCGACGCCTACGATGCCGTAGTGGCAGGCATGACGGCGTAGCATCCAGGCTACTGGGCGAGCAGGCCGCCGTCTACGGGCAACGCTACGCCCGTAACGAACGACGCGGCATCTGAGCAGAGCCATAACGCGGCCTCGGCGATCTCCTCCGGGGCCGCGAACCTTTTCTGCGGCGTCTCGTCCAGGGCCTGCGACTCCCGCTCGGACTCCGCGGCATCCGCCTCTCCAACCATCGGCGTCATCGTCCAGCCGGGACAGACGGCGTTTATGCGTATGCCCTGGTCGGCATACTCCACCGCCGCGGACATCGTAAGGCCGTTCACTCCAAACTTGCTGGCGGCGTAGATGGCGTTGCCGGCATAACCGGCAAGTCCGGCGGTAGACGAGTTGTTTACGATAGCGCCGAAGCCCTGCTCCTTCATGTAGGCGATCTCATACTTCATGCAGAGCCAAACACCCTTGAGGTTGATATCGATGATTCGGTCCCAATCGGCGGACTCGGCCTCGTGAATCGGCCCGCCGCCTCCGCCGACGCCCGCGTTGTTGAACGCGTAGTCCAGCCTTCCGAAGCGACTGACGGTCTGCCGCACCATCGCATCGACGTCGGCTTCGATCGATACGTCGGTCCTGACGAAATGGGCCTTGCCGCCTGCGCCCACGATCTGCTCGACGACTCTCGCCCCCTCCCGCTCACGTCGCGCGGCCAGGACGACCTTCGCGCCTTCGGCGGCAAACGCCAGCGCTGTCGCCTTGCCTATCCCAGAGCTGCCTCCTGTGACGAGAGCGACCTTGCCTTTGAATTTTTCCGGCATGCTTTACCCCGCTAAGCCTAAACAGACGACCGAATCAGATCTACCAATTACTCATCGCGCTCGATCATGCGAAGGTTCCAATTCGGCCCACCCCATATTGTCTTTGGTTGGAACGGTTGCGATGCTTTAGGACTAAGCTAGACTTTGCACTAAAGATGTTTCCAAAATTGGGGGGAGTTGGAACGGGTTTATTATGGTGCCTTCGCTCTGCCGCATAAACACCCATCTCATCGTTCAAGGACTTTCCGCACCCGCCCTGCAAACTCTACATGCAAAAAGTCTGCCGATTACTGACCATCAGCTATACGCCTTCGTGTTGAGGCTCAATCGGAATGTACAAAGTCGAGCTAAGAGGGGCCCGTCATTCCGGCGAAAGCCGAAATCCAGCTAGACTATCCCTTCATACAGGTCCCGCCAACCCCAATTACCTTTCTCGATCATCTCGACTTTCCATGCTCGGCTCCATCCCTCGATCGTCTTCTCCCGTGCGAAGGGCTGACTTCACCAACCCTCTGGATTCCGGCTTTCGCCGGAATGACGGGGGCTTGGGAGCACGTTCGTTGAATGGGTGTCTTCACGATCCCTCTGGATTCTTAGTTTCGCCAAGCGGTTCGATCGATTGATATGCCTAGAAACCTGGGCTCGGGATAAGGCGTGCACGTCCTAAGCTGGACTTTGCACTCTGGATTCCGGCTTTCGCCGGAATGACGGGGGCTTAGGAGCGCATTCGAACGGGTTTATTAT
>JADFKI010000072.1 GCA_022565015.1 Chloroflexota bacterium | reverse complement strand
CTTGCCGGATGAGGTGCTCACGGTACAGGCGGCGCGAAACGCCCGCGTCCACCTCTATTCGGGCGTCACGACCGTTAGGGACTGCGGGGCCAAGAACAGCACTACGTTCATGCTTCGCGAAGCGGTCAACATGGGGATAACCCCCGCGCCAAGACTGCTCCTGGCGGGCCGCCCCGTGGCCATCGTCGGCGGGCACTTGAGCTATTTCGGCATCGAGGCCACGGGCCCGAACGAGTGCCGTGGGGCCGTGCGGCAGCTCATCAAAGAGGGCGCCGATTACATAAAGATTACTGCCACGGGCGGAAGCACCCGCACGTCGTTCCCTTTGAGGCCGTCCTTCACGGTGGAAGAGCTCAAGGCAATCTGCGATGAGGTACACAAGTTCGGCAAGCACGCCGCCGCCCACTGCGCCTCATCTCAGGGCATGATAAACGCTCTGGAAGCCGGTGTTGACACCATAATCCACGGGATTTTCAAGGAGCCGGACGGCAGCGACAGGTTCCTGCCGGAGGTCGCGGAGCGCATCGCACGGCAAGGAGTGCTGGTGAATCCGACCCTGCACGGAGGGCGGTCTCGTCGCCGGCACCTGGAGGATAAGCTGGAGTCGCAGGGACTCGACGACAACGAGCGGCGTCAGCTCGACGACGTTCGCCGTAGCAACGAGGCTCGCGCCGACGCCTTCGCCCGCATGAGGGATGCCGGGGTCACCATGGCCTGCGGTTCCGACGCCGCGTGGGGCAACTATGAGCTGGGTGGATTCCAGTATGAGATCGACGCCCACGTCGAGGCGGGCATGTCTCCCATGGAGGCGATCGTCTCCGCGACCCGTGACTCGGCCAGGTCCTGCTGGATAGATGACGAGGTGGGGACTATCGACGAGGGCAAGCGGGCCGATCTGCTGGTCGTCGACGGCGACCCAACCGTGGACGTCGGCGCCCTCTGGAACGTCGTGGACGTCTTTCAGGCGGGCGAGGTAGTGGACCGAGGAAATTTCGTATAGACGCTCTTGGATGTTGATATGCCGGGTCGATTCTTGCCGGCAGGGTCGCGATCATAAAGAAAGGGGAGCGATTTTTTCGCTCCCCTTCTCTATTTTAGGTCTTGCCCTGAGGCTTAACCGGCGACTGCCGGGACTCCGCAGAAGGCCTCGTAGTCTATGAGCTCGCTGATGGTTGGGTTGTCTCCGCACAGCGGGCAGGCCGGGTTTCTGCGAATCTTTACGGTACGGAAGTCCATGTCGAGCGCATCTATCAGAAGCAGGCGTCCGCTCAACGAAGTGCCCGCGCCCAGAATCAGCTTGACCGTTTCCGCCGCCTGTATGCTGCCGACGAGGCCGGGCAGCATGCCTAGCACCCCCGCCTCGGCGCAGCTCGGCACCTCACCGGGAGGAGGCGGCTCCGGGAACAGGCAGCGATAGCAGCCCTGCCCCGGAAGGTACACCGTTGCCTGGCCGTCGAACAGCAGAATGCTGCCGTCCACCAGGGGCTTGTTGTTCAGATACGCGGCGTCGTTCACCAGGTACCTGGCCGGGAAGTTGTCCGCGCCGTTCACGATGATATCGTAGTCGCGTATGATCTCCATGGCGTTTATGGAGGTCAGCGGCTCTTCGTGGAGAATCACGTTGACGTCGGGGTTGTACGCCTTTAGCGTTTCGTAGGCGGACTCGGCCTTCGAGCGTCCGATGTCCTTGTTCTGGTGCAGGATCTGACGCTGAAGGTTGGTCACGTCCACGGTGTCGAAGTCCACGATACCGATTGTGCCGACGCCTGCCAGGGTTAGATAGATGGCGATGGGTGAGCCAAGCCCGCCCGCGCCTATTATGAGCACCTTGGCGTCCAACAGCTTACGTTGGCCTCTGCTGCCGACCTGGGGCATGATGATGTGTCGGCTGTAACGTTGCACCTGATACGGTGTCAACACCTGTGTTTGGGTCTGAGTCATTTATCGAATTCCTCCAAGCCTACGTTCTAAATAGGCCCACTCTAAGGTTTAAGATGCGCTTCTGCGCCGGGCCGGTTCGTCGGGCCCTCCGACATCCGAACATCGAAGATTTTTCCCAATTCTCCATATTCCGGATTTGGGCAAATAAAAAAGCTCCACAGACACACCGCGATTAGCGGGGTCAAAGTGGAGCTAATGATTGGCGGAACAGACTGGTCTGATCTACCTCTGACTCGACCGGTCCGGAAACCGCAGCCTAGGACCGCGGTCCGCCACTAATAGCCACTATCCGACCTCGCACTGTCAACATGAGCAACAACAAGTGCAAGTGATAGTCATAATCATCAATTATTCTTTTCAGCGACTCTTGTTCTAGACATTTCCCCTGTTCCGGTCCTTTTTACGAGAGGCCCGTCGGCGGGATGTCCTTGTCCTCAATGCCTAAGCAAGGCCGCGTAGCCAAGTATAGCACGAGGAGAAATGGACTTCAACAGGCCGTCTTTGGAGAAAAACACAGGCCGTTGACGGTGCGATGCCCCTCTGGCTACATAAAATTTCACGCATCGCCTCGAATTTGACACCCTCAAATGCCGCAAGTATGATACAGCCTGTCGGGATAGAAGGCGTCTGGCCCGTTCCAATTCAAAACCCCTACTTAAAGTATTCCTCACATAAGCCTCTTTAACAGGCCCTGGCAGATAGGGGCGTAACTATCGTTGGACGGCGGTCAAACCATGGACTTGCCGGTGTCGGCGAACACTGATCAATCCGTCAAGCGTTCGAATTATCGAATACACGATGAGGAGGCGACTTGAGGTCTAACAACCGTCTGGTGGTCGTGTCCAACAGGGTCCCGCCGTCCGAGGCGATCAGCCCGGAAAGAAGCCGGGATATGCCGGTCGGCGGGCTGGTCAGCGCAGTAAAAGTGGCCATGCAGCAAAAGGGTGGTCTGTGGTTTGGATGGAGCGGTGGGTCCACGCAGCGCCGCAGCTCAGACCAACCTGAAGTCAAAGACCTCGGCGGTGTGAAGCTCGCTACCATCGACCTGTCCGAGGACGAGGTCAGCCTGTTCTACACGGGCTATGCCAACCGCACCCTCTGGCCATTGCTGCACTTCCTTCCCAGCCGGGTAATTATCCGTAGAGACCTGTATAGAGCATACCGGCGCATCAACCGCAAATTTGCCGAGGCCCTCTGCGCGCTCCTGGAGCCGGGGGATATCGTGTGGGTGCACGATTTCCATCTCTTCCACCTTGGACAGGAGCTCCGTCGCCTCGGTTGGGAGGGCAAGCTCGGGTTCTTTCTACACGTGCCCTTTCCAAGCGCGGATATATTTTCGATACTTCCATGGGCGGGAGACACCCTGAAATCCCTGCTCAGCTACGACCTCGTAGGCGTCCAAACAGAAAGATACCTTCGGAACCTGATCGACTCCTTGGATACGGAACTCGATGGCACGTATACAGACGGCGTGTTCACCGCAGAGGGCCTTTCCGCAAAGTTCGGGGTCTACGAGATCGGCATAGAGCCTTCGATATTTCAGCAGGCGCCGGACGACCGGGTCCGCAGCCCAATGGAAAAGCTGTCTATTTCGACGGCGCCAGACCACAAGATCATCCTGGGCGTCGACAGACTCGATTACACGAAGGGCATACCCCAGCGGCTGAGGGCCTTAGAGCGCCTTCTGGAGCTTCACAGCGCTTTTCGAGGAAGGGTGACCTACGTACAGATATCTTCGCCTTCACGGACGAGGGTCCCTGAGTACATCCAGGAAAAGGAGCAGGTCGACAGGCTGGTGGGGCATATCAACGGCCGGTTCTCGGAGGCCGGCTGGGTACCGATACGCTACCTCTATCGATCGTTTCCACAGCACGAGCTGGCGGAGCTCTACCGGGACGCCGATGTTGGCATGGTGACACCGTTGAGGGACGGCATGAACCTGGTCGCAAAGGAATTCGTTGCCGCCCAGAGGGACGATCCGGGCGTCCTGGTGCTTTCCAGATTCTCAGGCGCGGCCAGCTCCTTGGTCGATGCCGTTATCGTGAATCCATATGACATTGACGGCACCGCGGAGGCTATGTACAGGGCCCTTCGAATGGGCCTTTCCGAGCGAAAACGACGCTGCAGTGCGATGATGGACGCCGTTAATAAGCACACTGCCACCTCCTGGAGCGAAGCCTTCACACGAGACCTGAGCGAGACTTAGGGTTCTCTGATTCGCCCCGAAAGCTTGGGGTCGACTACCTTCTCAGACGAGGACTGGCTAATCAGTGTGGTCCGTTTCGGCGTCGCAATAGGCGAAGAAGTTTTCGCCTAAACTTCTCGGCCTGCAGGCCTATTTTAAGTAACCGCAGCAGCCGCAAAAATCTTAGTATTCGGAAGGCTCGAAACCACGGAATAGTCAGTAGTATGTCTATCCATCGTTTTCTGAGGAACGTCCTAAGGTCTGGCTCGCGTCGATATTTCACGATGAGGTCCGCCACGAATACGGTCAGCATGAGGTTGACTGCAAGATCGAAGCCTTCGATGGTGTTCGTTAGGCCAAGCAGGAATAGGATGAGCCAGACGACGGTTACCGCGTCGACGAAGTAATCCCAGGCAAGAATTCTTCTCATCGGGCCGACGGCCTCGCATGTGTGGACCAGCGTAATAATACCGTATTAGGCCGAGGGAAGAAAGCTGTGCCTACTGGATGCTTATCGAGCCGTCGAGGGCTTGAATAATCAGCTCGGCGTCTCCATTTCCCACGATGCCCGATAGGCCTGTGCTATTCGCGCCGTCAATCCTCATTTGCAGGCCGTTCTGAATGGGTGAGCCGGAGCTCGTTGCGAGGAGCCTGAGGCTTGGGTCGCCGGCCAGGTTGACGCTCACGTTGCCGATCGCGGCGTACATGCCGTTGACGCTCCCGTGAACCAGCTCCCCGACAAAGGTTATGTCGCCGCTCTGCGTACGGACATTGAAGCTGCCGACGCCGTCGGTGATTCTAACAGCGCCGTTCACCGTAGCCAGGGTCGCGTTGCCCTCGTAGCGAAGGATCTCGATATCGCCTCTGATCGTCCGGGCATCGATGTCGCCGCTGAAGTCGGCCAGATAGATGCCGCCCTTGGATGTGTTGATCCTTCCCGAGGCGTTCAAACCTTCGA
The DNA here is from genome assembly GCA_022565015.1 of Chloroflexota bacterium. Taxonomy (GTDB): domain Bacteria; phylum Chloroflexota; class Dehalococcoidia; order Lucifugimonadales; family JADFKI01; genus JADFKI01. The sequence continues at coordinate 7,895 of JADFKI010000072.1, read as the reverse complement.
TCTCCACGTCGCCGTCCAGGGTGGTCAGCTCCAGGTAGGTAGATTTAGGGGCGGTAATCGAAAGGTCCACCGATGGCGCGTCCAGAAGGGACAACGACCTGAAGAGGTCCACCTGTTTGGCTTCAATGACGATGCCGTCTCCATCCCTGGACACCTGGTAGTCCAACTTGGAGGAGTTTTGAAACTCTGCGTGGACCACGATGACGCCTTCCGGTCCCGCGCTCACGCTTATGCGGCCTCCATCGCTCTTGACTATCAAAGTAGGAGACGGCCGGACGAAGAAGCTGTCCTCTCGCTGCCGCTCAACCGCCGTGGTCGTGCAGGCCAGCGCGAGCACAATGATCGGGACGAGCAATGCAAGCGCGCCGCCCTTCCAGGAGAGCAGACAGCCTATGTTTTTGAATACTGTAGCCATGTGCAATCCGATTCTCGTTGAAGGGCCTAGGCATTGGGCGGAGCCCAAGCTGCTGTCCGGCGTCTGGATGCAGATTTACCCCTATGAATAGAGGATAGCAGCCAGACATTTTGAAAACGGCATGAAAAAGGTACGAGTTGTGTTTGCAGGTGAGATGAAAACCATGGACCGGTTGCACCCGGTAAATGGGTCGGCAGAGCAGCTTGACGCCACGTACCTTTGTCTGTCGAAGGGATTGGCCCGATCTGCTAAGCAGGCCATTCGGGAAATTGAGCTCTGCTTGGAAGAGGATGCCGTGCCGATATGTTTACTTATCCCATGGGATGTAATTTTCAACACGAGGTGGCATGGCAACGCGTCGAAACCTCTTACGAAATGCAAGGAGACTTGGAATCACCGAGGCATATAATGGAATCATAAAGATTTAAGGTCAGATTCCTCGTCTGGATAGTCGGCCTTTCGATGACGGCAAGTCCTCTGAAATTGTGTAGGTCGCAGCCCTCAAAGTTGGAACCGGCGCTATAGTAGTAGAAAACAACACTGCGAGGTCCACAGATGGCAATCTTAACCAGCATGAGCGTGTTCGATGAGGTGAACGTATTCCTCGACCGCGCATCTGAGCGACTTGGTCTCGACGACGGCGTTCGGGAGATGTTGCGCACCCCCTGGAGAGAGCTTCAGGTATCGGTCCCCGTGCGCATGGATGACGGGACGCTCAAGATATTCAAGGGATATCGAGTTCAGCACAACGGCGCCCGTGGTCCGTACAAGGGCGGAGTTCGATATCACCCAATGGCGGACTATGAGGAGGTGCGGGCGCTGGCGTCCCTCATGACCTGGAAGAACGCCCTCGTGAACATACCCTTCGGGGGAGCCAAGGGTGGCGTGCAGTGCGACCCAAGAACGATGAGCGAGGGGGAGCTCAAGAGGCTGACGCGCAGGTACACGACGCAGATCGAGCACCTGATTGGAGTCAATCGGGACATCCCGGCGCCCGACCTTGGGACGAACTCTCAGACCATGGCCTGGATGATGGACTCATACAGCCAGATTCATGGTTACACCCCCGGCATTGTCACAGGCAAGCCCGTTGAGCTTGGAGGGTCCGTTGGGCGCGACTCGGCGACGGGAAGGGGTGTGGCCTTTGTCACCAGGGAGGTTGCCAGGGACCTGAACGTAGCCGCGGAGGGAGCCCGCATCGTCGTGCAGGGATTCGGGCAGGTGGGCTCGTGGACCGTCCGGCTGCTTGGCGAGATGGGGTGCAAGATTATTGCCGTTAGCGATGTCGATGGAGGGGCCTACTACCCTCGCGGCATTGACGTAGGTCTCCTGATGCAACACAAGGAAGAGGCCGGCACGGTGGCTGGATTGCGCGGCTCGGAGCCGATCACGAACGAGGAGCTGCTCGAGCTGGAGTGCGAGTTCCTGATTCCGGCGGCGATAGACCGGGTAATCGACGAGCGCAACGCACCCAGGGTCAGGGCGAAAGTCGTGATAGAGGCGGCCAATCATCCCCTTACCCCGGAAGCGGACTCCATACTTACGGAGCGTGGCATCACCGTCGTTCCGGACATACTGGTGAACGCCGGGGGAGTAATCGTCTCCTATTTCGAATGGACCCAGAACCTCTATCAGCACCAATGGGAGATGGATAGGGTGAACGATGAGCTAAACAAGATCATGACGCGCGCCTACAAGTCCGTCAAAGAGCGGTCCGACTACGAAGACATCACCTTTCGTGAGGCCGCCTTCCTCATCGGTCTGGAGCGGGTTGCCAGGGTCGCCGAAATGAGGGGGTTCATTTAGCCTACGTGTCGGTGATGTGAGGCGTATGAGATCTGACTCTTGACCGTTCGCCAAGATGAATATAGGCTTGGCGTGCCAGGTGGTCCCGTCATGGAAGCTCGGTAGTTCCTGACCCGGGCCCCTGAGCAAATGATCGGGGTGCGCAAATGGAGTTTGGTTCCTTCGCGGAGTTTCACATCAGGGAGGGGCGAGACCTGGCCGGTTCGTTTCGGGAGGGTTTCAGCCACGTTGATGAGGCGGAGCGTTTGGGGCTCGACGCCGTCTGGCTCTCTGAGTCGCACTTCAATCCAACGAGGTCCGTGCTTTCCTCTCCCCTGAGCGTGGCATCCGCGATAGCGTCCCGCACCGAGCGCATTAAGATCGGCACCGCGGTCAGCATACTGCCCCTGGGGAATCCGCTCCGGACGGCAGAGGAGGTCGCCACGATCGACCACGTTAGCAACGGCCGGTTTGAGTTCGGCGTCGGTCGCAGCGGCCTGCCGGGCTCGTACGAGGGGTACAATTTCTCCTACGCCGAGAGCCGCGAGCGCTTCCACGAATACCTCGATATCATCCTGACGGCCTGGCAAAACGAGCGCTTCTCCTACCAGGGCAAATTTTTCAGCTACGACGACGTTTGTCTGATCCCAAAGCCCTTCCAGACTCCGCATCCGCCCATTCGGATTGCCACTACCTCGACGGACACCTTTGACACGATGGGCAAGATGGGATTCCCGATATTCATCGGCGTACGCACCCTGTCCCTGGAGCAGGTGGCGGAGCAAGTGGGCGTGTACAAACGCGCCTGGGAGAGCTCCGGCCATGAGGGCAAAATAGACATTTCCATTAGAGTGCCGGTATACGTGGCACCAACTAAAGAGGAGGCGCTTTCGGAGCCTCGGGAAAGCTTCATGAAACAGTTCCGAAGGATTGGTGGTGCGCTGGCTCGGTCCGTCGCGAGTGCCGGCGCGGACCCGCGTGATTTACGCAGGCAGCGCAGCGAGCACCTCGCCGCCGTCGACTGGGAAGAAGGTGTCATCGGCAATAAGGCCATCGTCGGCACGCCGGAGATGGTAATCGATCAGATTCGAGCGATGAAGGAGACGCTAAATCTGAGCGCGCTCGTAGCCGAGTTTAACGCCGGAGAGCTCATACCCGAGGACAAGATTTCCCGGTCGCTGCGCCTCATGTGCGAAGAGGTCATTCCCGCCTTCAAGTAGGTGCCTATCCGAAAACCTTATTGGGACGTTTTGCCGTCCTTCGACAGTGCTCAGGACTAACGGATGATTGCCGGTTCGTGGTGAGCTTGTCGAACCATTCGTGGCAGTTTTCGGATAGACTCTTGGTCCACGACCGTCGTCCCAATATTGTGACGTATATTTACAATTGATGGTCCCGGACGGGGATTCCGAGTCACTTTTCGAGAGGTCATGTGTGCGCGGCTCCCTCGCACTCCCTGTGGGCGCTATACGACTCGTCCGCACCGCCATGAGCGGAACCATGGGTCCTCTCGCTACGCCCAGGACGGCGGCAACTTCCGGCCCAGTCGCCGATCAATTTCCATTTCCCACGACAATAGCCTCCGCCATTCAGGGAAGTTCTTCGTCGCCGATGTTATAATTCAGCTAAGAGACGCACATTTTTGGAAAGGGAAGGGTTTCTCGTAACCCGCTGAGACCATTGGCAGACGCAAACGTAGCCGTCCTCATAGATTATGAAAACGTCGGGATGAGCGCTATTGAGTACCTCTTGGACCAGCTGTCGGACGTTGGCCGGGTCATCATCAAGCGCGCGTATGCGGACTGGTCCGTACCCGTGCAAAGAGGCAAGCAGGACCAGCTCCTCGAGCTCGGCATAGAGCCGATCCACCAGTACCTGTCAAATCGCTCCGGAAAGAACTCCAGCGACATTAGGCTGGCGATTGACGCCATCGATATACTTTACGGCTCGCCGGTGGACACGTTTGTCATCGTCTCGTCTGACAGCGACTTCGTGCCGCTGATCGGCAAGCTAAGAGCGGTCGGCAAGACCATAATCGGCGCGGGACGTCGAGAGGCTACGTCGACGACCCTTGTAAAGTCCTGCGACAGGTATATCTATCTCGACGACGCGGCCCCTTCAACCTCGGCCAACACGGCCAACGCGAGAAGGAGACGATCACCAACGACGGCCAGGCCGGCTGAGCCCGCTTCCCTTCTCATCAGGGCCGTGGAAGCCTCTACGGACGACCGGGGCCAGGTTGTTGGATCAAAGCTCTACCAGTCGATGCTGCGCATCGACCCCAGCTTTAATTTCAGGACGAAAGGCCACAGGACGTTCGCGCAGTATCTGGAGTCCGACTCAAGGGTCAAGATAGTTCGTCCCAGGGACGGCGGGGACCTTGTCGTCCAGCTCGCAGGCACCCCGGACCAGATTAACGGATCACGTAGCCCCGCCGATGAAAAGCAGCCGGATGCCGCGCAGGCCGTCGCGTCCGGTTCAACCGAATGGGACAAGGAAATCGATCAGGCGTGGGCGAGCAGAGAGCGGTCGAACCTGACTGGACCGGCCGCTGCATCGGACGCCGCGAAGGTGTTAGGTGCGGAGAAGCTCAGCGTGTCCAAGTTTCCCTCCCTCGAGAAGCTGCTGGGAGCGAGCAATTACCTCCGGTCCAAGTGGCGCAGGGAAGGCAACAAGATCATAAAGAAGTGATCTCCTCGAGAATCCCCGCGCGCCGAGTGAATATCTGACTTATGCTGCTTGCACTCGACATTGGCAATACCAATATAACGCTGGGTGTCTTCGAGGGTGAGCAGTTGCTGGCTACATGGCGACTATCTACCGATACCTCGAAGATGCCAGACGAGTATGGCGTGATGCTCTCGCAGCTACTGCAGCTCAAGAAGCTTTCCGTCCGCGACATAGACGCCGTGTCCATGTGCAGCGTGGTCCCGCCCCTGACGCTGTCCTTTGTCGGCCTCTGCGAGGAGTATTTCGCCGTTTCGCCTCTGCTGGTCGGCGCGGGCGTCAAGACGGGCATCCGGATACTCTACGACAATCCCAAAGACGTTGGCGCGGACAGGATTGTCGACGCGGCGGCGGCCCTGAAGCTCTATGGCGGGCCGTGCATCGTCGTGGACGTCGGTACTGCGACCGTCTTTGACGCCGTGACAAAGGACGGCGAGTATCTAGGCGGCGCCATTGCGCCGGGCATGTCCATAGCAGCCGACGCCCTGTTTCACAGCACGTCCCAGCTGAGAAGGGTCGAGCTTGTGGGGCCGCCCACCGCCATCGGCAAGAACACGATTCACGCGATCCAGTCGGGACTGGTATTGGGCTTCGCGGAACTCGTCAAGGGGATGGTAAAGAGGTTCGACGACGAGCTTGGCGGGGGCTCGAAGGTCGTAGGGACCGGCGGACTGGCCCATATAATAGAGAAGGAATCCAACGTCTTCGACGCGATAGACCCCAATCTCACGCTGACGGGACTGAGACTCGTTTACGAGTTGAACGCCTGAAGGCATTTGCGGTGAAACGGACATCATGCCCAGCCCACTCGAAGGAAAACATATCGCCCTTGGTGTCACCGGCAGCATAGCCTGTTACAAGGCGGTGGACCTCGCCAGCAAGCTCGTGCAGTCGGGCGCCCTTGTGGACGTATTGATGACCGAGGGCGCGCAAAACTTCGTTTCGCCTTTGAGTTTCCGGAGCATCACGCATCGGCCTGTAATTACAGACCTGTTCCGGCCCGAGTCCGAGCTAAGCATAAACCACGTGGCCATTGCCGAGAGGTCGGACGTGCTTATCGTCGCCCCGGCGACCGCCAACACCATTGCCAGAATCGCGAACGGCATCTCCGACGACCCCATAACGACGACGGTTCTCGCCACGAAGGCGCCGGTCATCATCGCTCCGGCGATGGACGCAAACATGTACGAAAACCCTGCGACGCGGCAGAACGTCGCCAGGCTCGAATCCTGGGGGTACGTGATGGCAGGACCCGCCGAGGGCAGGCTGGCGTCGGGCCTAACGGGCAAGGGCCGACTGCTGGAGCCGCAGCAGCTTCTAGGATGCATCGGCATGGCGCTGGGCAGAAAAGGCGATCTGGCCGGACGTAAGGTCGTCGTCAGCGCCGGTGGGACGCAGGAGGCGATAGACCCCGTTCGGGTAATAGCCAACCACTCCTCAGGAAAGATGGGGTATGCCCTGGCGGAGGCGGCGCGGGACCGAGGGGCACGCACCGTCCTGGTATCGGCCCCGACCGCCCTCTCGGACCCGTACGGCGTTGAGCTGATACGAGTGGGCTCCGCGCGGGAGATGCGGGAAGTGCTGTTGGGCCAGTGTGACGACGCCGACGCGCTGATAATGGCAGCCGCCGTAGCCGATTGGCGGCCCAAAGAGCCCTCGGACCGGAAGGTAAAGAAGGGCAAGTCAAACGAGTGGAACATAGAGCTGATAAAGAACCCGGACATACTGGCCGAGATCAAAGGCGAGGGGCTGGTGAAGGTCGGATTCGCCGCTGAGAGCGAGGACTTTTTGGACAATGCCCAGAGCAAGCTGCTCAGCAAGGACCTGCACCTGATCGCGGTCAATAACATCACGGCCGAAGACAGCGGCTTTGCCGTCGACACGAACAGGGTGATTCTCCTGGACCGTGAGGGAGGCGTTCAAGAGATTCCCCTCATGAGCAAGTACGACGTAGCGCATCACCTTCTGGACAGAGTTGTGACGTTACTTCGCTAGACCGCACTCGACGAAGGTCAATTAGTGGTGGAGGGTAATTGGACCCGCGGAGGAGAGCCGGGATGGCGCTTCAAGATATCTTCAAGGGCATCACAGAGAGACTTCAGACCACGACCAGCGTAGAGTCCGTCTACGGCGAGCCGATTGTCGCCGACGGCAAGACCATCATACCCGTGGCCAGGGTGAGGTACGGCTTCGGCGGCAGCTTCGGGGAGGGCAGCGACGACAATGCCTCCTCGTCGGACGATGGGCAGGCCGGCGGCTCCGGTGGTGGAGGCGGTGGCGGAGTCGAGGTCACACCCATCGGCATAATCGAGGTGACGCCGGGCGACACTCGCTACATATCTTTCGAGGACCGCCGCAGATTAATACGCGCCGCGCTTATCGGACTGGCCCTGGGAGCCATCATCTTCAGGCGGAGACGCAGCAAGAAATAGGACGTTCGAGACCAGGCATGCTGACCGGTCATTCAGAGATTGGCTGGAAGAATGAATTGGAACGTTGAATCTGAAGGAATCCCCACTACAATCGCTGCTTTTCCGAACGGTGATGGCTTCAGATGCCTAATATTTCAATTGTAGCGTACATGGGCTAAACTTGGCGTTAGGCTACAGTCTTCCCAGCGAAAGGGAGACGGCTAAAGGCAGTCAATTGCCTCGATAACCTAATTCAATGCAGCGGGCCCCGCAGAGGGAATGGATTTCGTCATGTGCGCCGGGCCATCACAGACCGGAGCGCGCGCCACTCGCTGGCGATCTAAGAAGAAGGCATCATGATGGTGGCAGACCAGCAATCTACTGAGCGCATTCCGGGATACTGCGCACTCTGTATTTCGCGGTGTGGCTCGATCGCCGTTGTCGAGGACGGTCGCTTCGTCACTCTGGAACCGGACCCTTCGCATCCCACTGGTCAGGCGCGCTGTGCCAAAGGACGGGCGGCGCCGGAGCTTGTCTATAACCCGGAGCGGCTTCTC